>JAAYFA010000241.1 GCA_012728445.1 Clostridiales bacterium
ATTGCATCCTTTATTCAGCACAAACTCAACACAACTGCGCTTGCTCATCTGAGCTGTGTTTCTTCATCACGCGACGAGGTTTCGGCTTTGATTGATGATTTGCAAGCAAGGGGCATTGAAAACGTTTTGGCTTTGAGAGGGGATATCCCACAAGACACACCTTTCCCCAATGCGGGTTATTATAAAAACGCCTCAAGTCTGGTGGAGGAAATCAAAGCCAGGGGTGGTTTTTGCATAGGCGCCGCTTGTTACCCGGAAGGTCATGTCGAATCCGCCAATAAAGAAGAAGACATGAAGCACTTGAAGGCAAAGGTTGACAGCGGGGTTGATTTTTTAGTCACTCAAATGTTTTTTGACAACAATGTTCTTTATAGCTTTCTTTATAATGCCTTGCGCACCGGTATAGATGTACCGATTTCTGCGGGCGTAATGCCTGTTACGAACAGTCGCCAGATAGAGCGCATCTGCGAAATGGCAGGCACATCGCTTACCCCAAAGTTTAAAACGATTGTAGACAAATTCGGAGACAACCCGGATGCGCTTAAGCAGGCAGGGATTGCTTATGCGACGGACCAAATTGTTGACTTGATTGCAAACGGTGTAAGAGGTATCCATATTTACACAATGAACAAGCCTGATATAGCTTTAAAAATAATCAGCAACCTTTCTTACATCTTGGATGTAAATGGATAAAAGGTGGTAGGACAATGAGTATAACAAAAATTATCGGGAAACGGTTACTTTTTATTGATGGTGCGATGGGCACATTTCTACAAGAAAGCGGCCTTAAATCCGGAGAAATCCCCGAAAGTATGAACATACGAAACCCGGCGTTGATTACTGAAATACATAAGGCTTATTTAGAAGTCGGTTGTGATGTTATAACCACGAACACTTTCGGTGCGAATCGCATCAAGCTTCATGGCACCGGTTATGAGGTTGAAGAGATTGTTGCTGCCGCGATGCTGCATGCCAAGGTGGCGCGCGAAAGTATTAAAAGTTCAAAAAAACATTATATCGCACTGGATATGGGCCCCACAGGCAAATTGCTGGAACCATTTGGCGATCTTTCATTTGAGGACGCGTATCAAACCTATGCCGAGCAGGCAATAGCAGGGGAAAAGTACGCAGCCGATTTGGTCATCATTGAAACCATGACGGATACGTATGAAATGAAAGCGGCTATCCTAGCGGTAAAAGAGAACACACGTCTGCCCGTTTTTACAACCTTTTCTTTTGACGACAAAGGGAAATTGCTAACAGGTGGCGACATAGCGTGCGCCATTGCGCTCTTAGAAGGGCTGGGCGTTGATGCTTTGGGGATTAACTGCAGCCTGGGCCCTAAAAAAATGAAAAAGTTTTTGCAAGAAATTACAGCCTTGTCTTCCTTACCGGTTATCTTTATGCCGAATGCGGGTATGCCGATTATTCAGGACAAAAAAACTGTTTTTGAAGCATCACCCGAAGATTTTGCGGCTGATATGTTAGATGTCGCCTTGGGCGGCGCACAAATTCTTGGTGGTTGTTGCGGCACAACACCCGCTCATCTTAAAAAAACTATAGAATTATGTAAAGAAGTTGCACCGAAACCGGTCACTGCAAAAAGCATCACCGTTGTCTCGTCCTATTCCAAAACATGTGTAATAGGAGAAAAACCGGTCATTATAGGCGAGCGTATTAACCCGACCGGTAAAAAAAGACTGAAAGACGCTTTGCTTAAAGGCGATTATGATTATGTTGTGGAACAGGGTATTGAACAGATGGAAGCCGGCGCACATATTCTTGATGTTAATGTCGGTATGCCGGGCATCGACGAAAGCAAGGCAATGGTTCGCTCCCTGCAAGATTTGCAGATGTCTTTGACGCTTCCGCTTCAAATAGACTCGGCGGACGCCGAGGTCATTGCTAAAAGCTTACGGATATACAACGGCAAAGCATTGATCAACTCTGTCAACGGCAAAGAAGAGAACATGAAAAAGATTTTTCCGCTTGTAAAAAAATACGGTGGCGTTGTGGTGGCGCTTACCCTTGACGAAGAGGGCATTCCGGAAACGGCACAAGGTCGACTGGATATAGCGCGCAGAATTATAGCGAAGGCTGCGGAATATGGTGTCGATAAAAAAAACATTATAGTTGACGCCCTTACCATGACTGTCGGTGCTTCACCGGACGCCGCTAAGGTAACGCTTGACACCTTGGTGCTCATTAAAAAGGAGCTTGGCGTTAAAACGGTACTCGGCGTATCCAACGTCTCCTTCGGCCTACCGCAGAGAGATGTAATCAATGCTACTTTTTTTGCGGAAGCCCTTTGCCATGGACTGGATGCCGGCATCATCAACCCCGGTTCCGATGCGATGATGAACACCTATTATTCCCACAACGCCTTAAATGGGTTCGATTACCTCTGTGCGGAATACGGTAACTATATTGAGAACTTGACCGAGCATGTTGCGGTTACAACAACGGTCGAAAAACAGACGACACTTTTTGCGGCTATAAAAGGTGGGCTTGCTCAAAAATCCTATGACCTAACCGTAGCAGAGCTAATGAGCAGTGAGCCCCAACAGGTCGTTGCCAATATTTTGGTACCTGCTTTGGATGAGGTCGGCAAAGGGTTTGAAAATAAAACACTCTTTTTGCCGCAACTTATCAAGAGTGCGGAAGCGGCTCAGAATGCTTTTGCCGCAATAAAAGAAAAACTGAGTTTAACCGGGGAGGTGCGCGACCCAAAGGGCAAAATATTGCTTGCGACGGTGAAAGGCGATATTCATGATATTGGTAAGAACATTGTTAAAGTGATGCTTGAAAACTATGGCTATGAAGTGGTTGATTTGGGTCGCAATGTTGAGTGCGAACTTATTGTTGCAACAGCGAAAGAGCAAAACATAAAGCTAATCGGCTTGAGTGCTTTAATGACCACTACCGTACCTGCGATGGAAAACATCATTAAGCTCGTAAAGGCGAGTGAAATGCCGTGTAAAATCATGGTTGGCGGTGCGGTTATTACGGCGGAATATGCCAAACAAATCAATGCCGACTATTATGCCGATGATGCGATGGGCAGCGTTTCAATCGCCGAAAAAGTTTTTGTCTAATACAGGCTCGGCCTGTAAAATATAAAAGATGTGAGGGTATTGTTAATGAAAATTACGTTTATGGGAGCCGGCAGCTCTATTTTTGCAAAAAATGTTCTTGTTGATTCAATGTGTTCGGAAGCACTCAGAGAAAGTGAGATTGCGCTTTATGACATCGATGCGGACCGTCTTGAAGAATCCTACATCATGGTTACGGCGCTTAATAAGAATATCAACGAAAACCGTGCGAAGATTACGAAGTTTCATGATGTTCCAAACCGCAAAGATGCCTTGCGTGGTGCTGATTTTGTTGTTGATGCAATCCAAGTCGGACGATACGACCCTTGCACAATAACGGATTTTGAAATCCCTAAAAAATACGGTTTGCGCCAGACTATCGGCGACAGTTATGGTGTTGGGGGTGTTTTTCGCGCACTGCGAACGATACCGGTTTTAAAAGATTTTGCTGACGATATGGAAGAAGTTTGTCCGGATGCTTGGTTCCTGAATTATTCCAATCCTATGGCAATGCTTGCCGGGTACATGCAGCGCTATACCGGTGTTAAAACAGTTGGTCTGTGCCATAGTGTTCAAGGGTGCTCTCGCGGACTTTTGAACAATTTGGATATTGAATTTGATGAGCCGATTCGCGAGAAGATTGCCGGTGTCAATCATATGGGCTGGTTGTTGGAACTCCATAATGCCGACGGCACCGATTTATATCCCGAAGTTCGCAAAAGGGCGATTGAAATCCTGGAAAGCGGTATCACAGACCATCATGACCTTGTTCGCTATGAGTATATTCGTCGCTTTGGATACTACTGCACCGAGTCCAGCGAGCACAACGCGGAGTACAACAACTTTTTCATAAAAAACAGTCATCCGGAGCTAATCGAACGTTATAATATCCCGCTTGATGAATATCCTCGCCGTTGTGTCGTTCAGATAGCCAATTGGGAAAAGGACAAATTGAGGTATGTTACCGGTGACATCAAGCACAAAAGAGGGCGTGAATATGCGTCCTATATTATGGAAGCCATAACAACCGACGTAGCTTACAAAATCGGTGGTAATGTGATAAACAATGGTATGATAACAAATCTGCCAAAAGAAGCCTGCGTTGAAGTTGCTTGCCTCGTTAACAGCAATGGCGTTCAGCCTTGCTATCAAGGTCCATTGCCGGTACAGCTTGCAGCCATGAACATGACAAACATCAATGTTCAGCTTTTGACGATAGAAGCTGCTGTGACACTCAAAAAAGACCATATCTACCAGGCGGTAATGTTGGACCCGCATGCATCAAGCGAATTGTCGATTGACGAAATTGTTGCAATGTGCGATGAAATGATTGAAGTACATGGCAATTGGATGCCAAAATACAAATAAAAAGGGGATATTAATGAAAAACTCGGCAAACAAAGCCAACTCGGAAACGGAAGTTCTGGTTGGCGAAAATGGTCTTTGGAAAGGCTTACACTACAAGAGAGAACGATTCAAAATTATGCGTAAAATTGTGGCGCATGTCACAACGCAGAGCTGGGATCAGGTCCCACACTGCACATTTAATTATGAACCCGACGTCACGGATTTTATGGAAGAATATAGAATAGTAAAAAGCAACAACTTACCAAAGCAAAACATCACATTCAATTCACTTATGTTAAAGGTAATTGTTGAAGGGCTCAAGGCCGCCCCGCATTTAAATGCCTATGTGCAATACAACAAGGTGAATTCCCGCGGCACTGTGGACATTATTGAAGAAATCAATATTTCCATGCCGTGCAAGGTGGATGAAAATAACACAATCACCATCCAAGTGCAAAACACACACAAGAAAACGCTCGCCGAAATTGACTCCTATGTGACCGATGTTCGTCGCAGAGCCGCAAACACAAACCTGGATGAACTCTATTTCAGGGTAGCATTCAAAGAGTCTATGGAAGAACTGAAAAGGGGAAAACTCCCTCTGGTTCTCCGTCGTCTGTTTGTCGGCAGAGTTGGTAAAGATAAGGTGCACCCACTAACCGGTCAGGCAAAGAAAGAGTACGACCGCATTCCGGAAACGGATCGTCTGACAATCGGCGACGTCCGGCAGGGGACGTTGGTGGTTACGAATGTCGGTTCTATTTTAAGAGAAAGCTCAATTACGGTAAACCTTCTGGAAATTATTCCTCCGCAAACGTTGGCCATCGCATTAACTGCCGCTAAAGAAAAACCGGCTTATGTGATTGAAAACGGTGAAAAGGTTCTTAAACCGCGTTTAATCATGTCCATATGTATTGCCTTTGATCACAGAGCCTACGACTTTGACGCCATGGTACCATTCATTAAAAGGCTTGATGAAATATTTGCCGACCCAAAGGTTATACACGAATGGTAAGTACACTTAAATAAATATTCTTTAAAAGGAGCTCTGAATGGTGACATTTAGAGCTCCTTTTTCGGCTAAAAGACACAAAAACTTAAGCCTTCACAAAACATTAAGCTACAGTTTTGAAAATACAATTCTCTAAAGCAAATTTCATATAATATTGACGGCTGTCAATTTTACAAAAAAGAAATCCGAGCAGTTGACGCTGGTCAAGGGGTACGAAACGGCCATCACGACAGCTTACGGTAACATTGTTTTGGCACCGGCGGACCATAGTGTCCTCTTAGGCTTAATCGATGAGGCATTAAATCTTAACAGATCATTCTACACGACAGATAGCCTATACCTTGTTGACCAAGAACGTGGTAACGGGCAAACCATGGTTGCCAATGGCTACAAGAAGCCGCTGCAATTCAGAGTTGACGAAAAGGTCGTGGCTTTAGAAAACGCACTCAACAGTCTTGAATTCAGGCGAGCGAACTATTCAGAGGTAGAAGATGTATGGACCCACAGGCCTGCTTATACAAACTATACGGATGAATCCGTATATGATTTGGTATATTTTTATGAACAAGAGATAAACACAACCCTGGGTGTTAATGATCAAGCAATCGTTGACGGCTATGCGGACACTTTAAGAGATCTCATCGACGCACTTGTCTTGAAGAATGCCGACTACACGACTGTGATGACGGCGCTCGAAGCCATACCGGACAATGACGGCAATGATGCATATTTTGATAAGGAAGAACTTGAAAAGACGTACTCCACCAGTTCTGTAGCAAATCTTGAAAACAAAATAAACGCAGTGGACTGGGGAAAGAAGATTGACGAGCAGCAAACGGTGTATGGTTACGCACAGGCTATTGAGTTGGCAACAAGCCAGCTGATACCGAAGAACGCGGACTATTCCTTCCTTGAAACGGCGCTCAACAAACCCCTGCTGCTCCCGGTGTCATACTATACCGAAGCGAGCTATCAGGTGTACCAGAACAAGATGAATGTAGGCTGGAACTTATATAACAACCAGAATCTGTCTATTCTTCAGCAAAGCATCATCAATCAGTCAACGCAGGATATCAACGATGCCTATGGGGCGCTTACACCAAAGACGGTAAACTACACGGTGAAGTACCAAACCACGGACGAAACACCGCTGCAGTTGGCAATCGATGTGGTGAAAACCGGTCCGGCGGGCAGCCAGGTAACCGAAACGGCGCTAGACATAACCGGCTACACGCCGGTTGCACCCACCATACAGTTTGACCTTACCGGCACGAATTCCCAGAACATCATTATCTTCGCTTACAACATCAATCAATATACCGTCACATTCGACTCCAACGGCGGCACCGATGTTGATGCGATAACACAAAACTATAACACACCGGTTGCGCAGCCGGACGACCCAACAAGAATGGGCTACGTCTTTGCCGGCTGGTATTTGGATGAGGCACTGACAACCGCGGTAACATGGCCGTATACGCTTGGTGGGTCGAATGTGACCTTCTATGCGAATTGGACGGCGAATACCTATACTATTATATATGACGGTAGCGGGGCCACAAGTGGCTCGACCGCAAGTTCACTGCAAACCTACGATG
>JAAYFA010000006.1 GCA_012728445.1 Clostridiales bacterium
GTAAAGTCCGCTGTAACTGTCAATGGCGGCGCTGTCGAACCACTCGGTATCGGTGTAGTCGGAAGACTCGCTGCCGGTGCCGCCGGTGGGTGTGCTTTGGTAGGCAGACTGACCGCCGACCATTACCGAAACAAAATTGCTGAAGAAATTTGTGGACTCACTGCCGAACCCCAGCTGCTTTTGCAGGGTGAACATGGACTCGTAATAGTCAAGCCACTCGTAGGGGAAGTACATTGCCAGGCCGTTGGCGCCGCTGATGTTGTAGGTGTTGCGGTAGCGCACTATACTGTCGACCGCACGCGTCAGCGAGTCGGAAAGCGACAAGTCGGCGTTGCCGGCAAAATCGACAACATCTATTTGGTCAAAGCTGTTTTCGCCGAAATCTTTCGAGTCGCTGCGCGCCCGCGACAGCCGCTCAAATTGCATGTCGGCCAACTGCTCTTGCGCGTCGTTAAAGAAGGCACACAGCTGCTCGTAAAGATAGGGCATCTGCCGCAGCTCCAATATTGACAGCGTCGCCTCGTTGGAAGAGTTGCTGTCGGCGCAAACGGTGACAAAGTCGTCAATTATTTTGGCGCCGAGCTCAACGGTGTCCATTGAGGTATTGTGTGAAAGCTCGCTGAGCCAGTTGGTGTAATACCAGCCGTCGCCGGGCTCAGACTCCTCGGAGGCAATAAGATAATCCGCATAGTCCGACAGCATGTAGGCGGTCTCGACAGTGCTCATCAAACAGGCGTCGAAGCCCACTATGTCGAAATTAACGCCCGCGCTTGCCAGGGCGCCGTCCATTTTTTCGAGCGACATGGAAGGAGAGCTGCGGAAGTTTTCATCGTAGCCAAACCCGCCCATGGTGCCGCCGCCGTGGTCCCAAAGAATAAGGATGTTGCGGTCGGCGGGGTAATTCTGAGCGCAGTAAGTGACAAAGCTGCTCAGCGTGCCGGGCTCGGTCATGTTTTGCTGGCCGAGAGTGTCGTCAATAAGCGTCATGTTGCCGCCGCGCAGCTGCCAACGCTGGCAGCGCTCGCCGCTGACAAGGTCGTTGTACCAGCTGGAGGCGCCGCCGGTCTGGACAATAAGGTTAATGTTGTCGCCGATGTCGGCGTCAAGCATTTCCTGCAAGTCGGTTGTGGCGCAGCCGTACTCACTTTCCAGGTCTGCGCCGCACAGATATACCATTATGGTAATTACGTCGTTGCCGCCGCCCACCAGGTGGGTGTAGTTTTCGCGCAGACCGCTGAGTTCCAGCGGCGTCCCATAAACGCCCGGGCCGCTGGTCGGCTGGGTATAGCTGCTGCCGCTGCTGCCGCCGTTATAATAGGGATAGTTGCCGGCGCCGATAAGCATGTTTGAAAGAACAACGCTGCCGACTACTATCATTACCGCAAACACTGAACAAAGCGCCAAAATCAAGCCCTTGCGGCTTTTACCGCTCCGGCGCTGCCGGGCGGGGTACTGCGCCGGCATGTAGCCGCCGCGGTTAAATGCCGCGCCGTTTTGCAGCACGGTTTGTTGTGCCGGTCTTGTGGAAGTGGTAAGACCGTCCGAGGCGCCGCAGTGCCCGCAAAAATGCGAACCGTCCGCCATAGGGCTGCCGCAGTGGCCGCAAAATCTAGCCATAAATGGCCTCCTGATTTAATAGTGGGAACAATAATTTACTTTATTCTACCAGATATAATAAAAAAATACAATGTAGTACCCCCTGTAACTAATTGTCAATAGTGTTTTTATTACTTTTTGGACTTTTTATGCTCTAAATCATTCAAAATAACCCTTTTCAGCTTATCTCCTACATCCATTTTGCTATTTTCATTGAAGTGTACTCCCACCAGATAAGTCATTCTTCCCACCTTTTTGGTTGTACGTGGCATATCTGTTCCTGTTTTGATTTCATTTTCCATTAAATATCATGCTCCTTTTTCCTGTTTTGGCTCGGTTGATGTCGGTCATTTTGTTGCTCTCGTTCAAGGTTTTTCCTGTTGTACTCCAATACCTCTGAATAGGCTAGTTCCGTCACGACCTTGCTATATTTTGTTCTTGTGGTTTCAAGGCTTGTGTTATGTTTTGAAATATCAGTTGACCATACCTTGGGTGTTGGCTTCGCTCCGTCCTTTAAGTTGCTGTACAAAGCTTCTCTGGTAATCTTATACTGTTCAAAGTCTGATTTATGGTCTTTGTCATATCTGATTTTTTCAAAGCCTTTCAGGCTTTTGCTCTTTGCCTTTATCTTCTTGTATGGCAGAAATTCTGCATAAAGATTTTGCAGTTCTTCCAATCGTTCCACTTCTGCGAAATCATTCTTTCTTTCCTTTGAAATTTGACTATATTTCTCTTTGTTTTCCTTTATGAAACTGTTCAATTCCTCAAAGGTGCTTATATTATTTTTTGTCACAAAAGCTGTCATAAACTGTTCCGACTGTAAATTCTCTCGCTTGCTAATTTTAGAGATAAATTCACCTTTCATAATCGGTAGGTCTAATCTGCCTTTTTTCCCTACTACTTTGGCTATCAGATCAAGCACTTCATTTCTGATAATAACAATAGGCTTGGCAGTTTTCAGCTTCTCCACCTTTGCTACAGCTTCTTCATACATTGTTTTTGCCTGTTCTAAGAAGGCATTATGCTTGAAGATATTTCTGTTAATATCTCCACGCTCACTATGGATGCCAGTACGTTCCATTGCACTTGCTTTTTTGCTCCCCTTGGGTTACTATGAAAGCAACCAATTTTTGAAACCGCTTCGGTTTAACGAGCCGTCATTCCATTGCCGTGGAGTGGCGGCTTTTGCTATCCAGCAGTCATAGGCATCATCCCCCCTTTTTTAAAAACGACCAATCGTAATATTTAGTAGTACTTAGTCTTCGGTTATATAGTAACAAAGACTTGCAATTTTGTCAAGACTAATGTATAATAATTTTAACATTAAGTCTTTCGGATGAGGTGGCAAAGGATGCGTTACTCTTACAAGGTTTGGGTCGCAGATGGCAAAGAGCATTTTGAATATGGAAATGAACAGAAAAAGAAAAAAGACCTGCCCTTCGGGACAAGTCTGATGGAACTGCTCTATTGGGATGTTTGGGCATATGGCGAGTTGTTTGACGGTATGGGCAAGGCGCTCATGGAACTATATTCCTCGAAAGAACAGCGGTATGCAGAAGAGGTTATGTCAGCGCTGGACACGATAGCCACCAAACATATTTATTTTGAGTTGCTTCGTCTGGAATGGCGGGACAGGCTGGAACAAGCAAAACGGCAGAATTATGAGAATGTGCTTGACCTGCTGCCCCGCAAGGAGTTGACACGCATTCCTGCCACCGTCAGCACCATGCAGGAGCAGATAAAAACACTCTTTGCCCATGTGCTGGATTTGGACACCAGCCCCAAGGAGTGGGTGCAGAAAAAGATGGTGCGATATTATAACTACCGTGGAGATGATCAGTTAAACACCTTTCAGTTTCAGCCCCAGCCCATGAGCTTTGAAGTCATTGACCGCAAGACCTTTACTGAGGTGCTGTATCCGAAAAATATTTATGACATGATTGACTACTTTGTGCGGGAGTTCGTGAAACAGGAACAGCCTGTGCGCATCTGCAAAAACTGCAAGCGGTATTTTGTCCTCTCTGGGCGTTCCGATGCGGAATACTGCAACCGTCCGATTGACGATAAGGGACGCACTTGCAGAGATTTAGGGTCAATCAAGGCTTGGACGGAAAAGCGCAAGGATGATGATGTTTTCAAGGTCTACCGCCGAGAGTATAAAAAGCGCTTTGGTTGGATTCGGGCTGGGAAGATTGAGCAGGAGAAATTCTACGCTTGGAGCGAAAAGGCGAGGGAAGAAAAAGCCAAGTGCGATGCAGGGGAGATCAGTTTGCAGGAGTTTATGGATTGGCTCACAAAATCATAGTTAATTTATTTTGTCATAAACAGGCAGAAAGGAAGTGGAATATTTGAATGTGATTCTTTCGAAGCTTAAAGAGGTTCTGTATTCGGTTCTGCCGATTACTGTGATAGTATTGATCTTACATTTTACTATCTCTCCAATTGAAACAGCATTACTGATAAGGTTTCTCATTGGTGCGGTACTTATTATTTTTGGCTTAACAGTTTTTCTCATTGGAGTGGACATTGGAATTACTCCAATTGGAAATAATCTGGGTGCAACGATCGCAAAGACCAATAAAATATGGATTGTAGTCATATCCGGAATTATTCTTGGCTTTTTTATATCTGTTGCTGAACCCGACCTTCATATTTTGGCAGAGCAGATTAGTTCAGTCACATCAGGCATGATTTCAAAGTGGAGTATTGTTGGTGTTGTATCTGCTGGTATTGCTATAATGCTTTCAATAGGACTTATAAAAATTGTTTATAATTTTCCACTATATAAATTACTAACAATTCTTTATGGTATTATTTTTGCGCTTGCGATATTTACAACCCCGGAGTTTTTAGCAATATCCTTTGATGCTTCGGGAGCGACAACCGGCGCTTTAACCGTACCGTTTATTTTATCTCTCGCTATAGGCATTTCAAAATTAAAAAAGGATAGTAAATCATCTGAAAAAGATAGTTTTGGACTGGTGTCAATTGCCTCAACAGGCGCAATCATTTCGGTCATGGTTATGAGTATCTTATCAAAGACAGATAATATAACAGGTGAGCTTTCTCAAGAGCTAACATCAAACTCGATACTTTATCCTTTCCTTCATGAAACTCCAGATGTGGCTTTAGAAATAAGCTTGGCCTTACTCCCTATTATACTAATTTTTATAATATTTCAAAAAGCATCTTTCAAATTGTCCAACAGAGCCGTTCGTAAAATCCTGTTTGGCATCTTGTTTACGTTTCTGGGCCTTGTTTTGTTCCTGGTCGGGGTCAATGCCGGCTTTATGGCTGTAGGAAGTACGGTTGGCTACAATATAGCATTATTGGATAACAAGGCTTACGTCATTATTGTAGGGCTTATACTTGGCGTTGTCACCATACTTGCCGAACCGGCCGTATATGTATTAACACATCAGATCGAAGATGTCACAAGCGGTTATGTAAGCAGAAAAGTTGTCATGGTTACGCTTTCTATCGGGGTCGGTATCGCTGTGGCGTTATCCATTGTCAGAATCCTGATTCCGGAGTTACAGTTATGGCAGTATCTGCTTCCGGGATATGTTATTTCTATTGCATTGATGTATTTCACTCCAAAGCTCTTTGTAGGAATTGCTTTTGATTCAGGCGGAGTGGCCTCCGGTCCAATGACAGCTACTTTTATATTGGCATATGCACAAGGGGCTGCCGAAGCTACAACGGGGGCCAGTGTTTTAGTCGACGGGTTTGGAATTATCTCAATGGTTGCAATGACCCCGTTAATCGCCTTGCAATTATTAGGTTTGGTTTATAAAGTTAAGACAAAAAAGGAGGTGTAAATCCCATGAACAACGAGTCTAAGGCAACAGAAATAGAATTGATATGTGTTATCGTTGATTTTGGATTTGGGAGCAAGGTGCTAAAACAAGCAAAACAATACGGGATAAAAGGCGGTACGTTGACTATAGGAAAAGGGACTGTTAGCAATCGAATCTTAAATTTTATTGGACTCTCTGATATAAGAAAAGAAATTTGTTTTATGTTGACTGATACGACAACAGCGTATCAATCTCTTGAAGGGCTCAATAAAGAATTTGATTTCAAAATGCCGAATCATGGCATTGCTTTTACAACTTCTGTTTGTAAAATTTTGGGAACAAAAAGCTTTCCTTGTGAAAGTGTAGATTATGAAAAAGGAGTGGAGAACACGATGTATCAC
>JAAYFA010000372.1 GCA_012728445.1 Clostridiales bacterium
ACCTTATTGTTTCCGCTTTTGTCCACCACGCTGAACCGATATCCCAAGCAGTTATCGCCTGTGGTACGCACGGCATACCCATTTGGGCCTGCGGGAGCACCACCCCCGCCACCACCGGTGGAACTGCCGTTCCATGACAGCGCAAAGGTACTAAGCGGCAAGCCGGAAATGATAATTCCGACAATCAGTATTGCTGAAAGCCACTTGATTAGCTTTGTTTTCATTCACACATTCCTTTCCACGGCACAAAAAAAGACCCGAAGTTTTATCCGAGTCCTTGTGCCGCTGTTCTATATTTTAATGGGTGTGGCATTTGTTCGCTTTGACAAGCTCACCGCAAGTGGGGCAGATAAAATCAATAATCCATTTTTGGCAGGTATCGTTATCAGCGTTACCGTTTTTCTTGCCGCAGGCCTGGCAATACTCAACCGCATCTTTTTTTGTATCGTATTTAGGGCATTTGCTTGGAGTGTATCTGGCATCGCCCCATTCGTTTACTGCATAAAAGCTGGGGCAAGAATGAGAACCGCAATATGAACAGCCCTCTAATTCAAGATTCAAAATCCATGCGTGAGCATCTTCGTTGTGGCAGTGGTGATTGGGCGAACCACAACTGTATTTCTGCTGATTATCACCATCGCCAATCTGAATGCCGCCACCGTTTTGATTGTCTGTATTTTTCGGCGGATTGGTTTCTTTGACAGCGGGAGCGGTATCCTGTGCTTTCTCTCCCGTGGTGGTTTTTGAATCCACAGGAATCTTTTCATCGGGTTTTAGTCCTGTACCATCGTCGTCGATATCACTTTCCATGCTGTCCTCGGAAACATCCGGTGTTTCCGACTTGTCGGGAAGCTCGACTATAATTTTGCTGTCCGATGTTGAGGTAGACGGTTCTGATGTGGAATCAATGGGCGGGGTTTTATCTCCCTGTGTGAGTAAATATACCAAGGTAAGAAAAAGAACCAAAATGGCCGCACCGCCGATTATAGCAAGCAATCGCTTGTCTTTCAGTAGTTTCTTCAAGCACTGCACCTCCTAAAATTTTTCTTTGAATGAGGACACGACTGTAACCGGAATGACCGCATATCGAACAATCTTGTCGTCAAACCATATTGGAACATAAAGCGTATACGAAATCTGTATTTTGAGCGAGTTTTCTTCCCGAAAAGTGATAACCGGTAAAGTCATTCGGTACTTCAAACTTCCATCATCATTATAAGCATAAAGGGAACTGCCGATTTTTGCAAGACTGGAAAAGTCACAAAGTGCATTTATATATTCGTTCCGGTCAAGCACCTCGGTGTAATCGTTGCCTTGCTTGATGGAATTATAAATCTGAATGGAGTTTTGCATGACATAGCTATCCAGTACAATTCTACTGTTTTTCTCGGTGATTCGCACCAACGAAACACTGGTAGCAAAGAAAATCAGGACGGATAGTATCATACAGACCACAACAATCATCAGGCAAGGGAAGATATATCCCTCGCCTCGTTTGTTTTTGAGCGTTTTCAAATCCATCACCT
>JAAYFA010000257.1 GCA_012728445.1 Clostridiales bacterium
GAATTTGTTAATCCGAACGACTACAAAGAAATTGCTCACAATGTTATAAATGGCAACGTAACCATTGGTGCACCTACAACTGCCGATGTTACAACTGTCGCGACGACCGGTACTTCAACAACAAAACCCGGCGACACCACCACGACAAAGCCCACTACGACAAAGCCCACTACAACAAGGACAGAAGTTGTTACGGATAAAGACGGCGCCAACGTTACCGAGACAGATAAAGCCGGTTCAACAGTAAATAAGACGACTGTAATTTATGAAACGGTAGCTAGGACGGAATTTGTTACGGAAAAGGATGGCTCAAAAGTTACCGAGAAAGATGCAGTCGGGTCAACAGTTAACAAAACGACCCTTGTTTATGAAAGGGTTGTAGGAACGGAATATGTTACGGACGAGGCGGGCGAAAAAGTGACCGAGACGGATGAATCCGGTTCAACGGTTTATGCCACATCCCTTGTTTATGAAACGGTGGACGGCACAGATTTGCCCGATGAAAACGCTACCAAAGATAATGGCGTAATGGGGTCTTTATCAACTGCGAAAAAGACCGCTTTAATCATTGCGTTTGCTTGTCTTATTCTTGTGGCGGCGGTGCTTGTAGCGTATACGTATAAAAAGAAAAAAGATTCCGCAAAATAGATCAACTAAGATTTATCGCTGATAGCCCCCAATTGAGGAGAGAAAGTATGAAGTTTTCCACAAGCGTTGTTAAGGCGTTTACGCTTTTGTTTATCGTTGTACTGTTTAGCGGGTTTATTTCATCGGCTTCCGAAACGACTCAAGACGACACAACAATAACCACAACCCAGCAGTTCGACACGACAACAACGACAGAGCTCAGCACAACAACAACGACGCAGCCGGACACGACAACGACGACGCAACTCAGTACAACAACACGACCCGGCACGACAGCAACGACACAGCCCGGCAAGACAACAACCACGCGGCGCAACACCACAACCACAAATCCCGCTACGACAGCACAGAGCGATCCAACCAAACCTTCGGAGTCCATATTATATTCAGAATTTGTTTTGGACGCGTACGGTTCAAAAGTTTTTGATACAGATGAATTTGGTTCAACAGTTTATGTTACGACAATCGTTTACGAAACGCAGGTGAATACGGACCTGCAGGATGAAATGGATGAGAACGGAAACGTCGTTTATAATTCAGATATTGAGCAAAAGGACTTTGCAACCAAAAAAATTGTTTGGATTGTCTTAATTGTTGCAATCACAATTGGCGCTGCGGCGTTTGTCTTAAGCTTTTTGGGAAAGAAAAAGTAACTGTAGAATTAATCAAAAGAATGAGTAGCCCGATGTTTCGTGAAAAGTTGTGGACAAAAGGAGAATTATGAATTATTATAGACAGAGTAATTGGTTCAAGTGAACGAGGTATAATTTGAGGTAGGAGGAATTATATTGAAAAGAATAATCGGCTTAGTGGCGGTGCTGACTGCAGTCGTATTGGGTGCTGTCCTGTTTATGTCGGTGGCAAACAATCCCGAGAAAAAAATAGTCGGTGAGTGGACGAATGACAACAACAAATACAGCTTAAATTTCTTGGAAAACAGGAGTGTGGACATTCCTGTTGAACTTTTTGATTTAGGCTATGAGGCAGATATTACCGGCAAGTATTCAATTGACAAAAAAAATGATAAGATAACCTTCACATTTTCTCTTTTTGAAGTGGATTACAATAAAACATATGGTTTTAAAATCAAAGGCGACTCGTTGACGCTCGTTAATGACTCTGCAAGCAAAACAACTGTTTTCACACGGCAAAAGTAAGATTTAATTCTCTTGGAAAGTTTTGATGCAACTTTGTTTTGTGTGGCTCGACAAGAGTAATTTTAGTTTATTAACAACAAAAATGACTGCAAACTACCGGTTCACTTTAGCCGGGTTTGCAGTCATTCTTCTATATATGTGGGGTAAGATAAAAAGTTCTATTCTGTAGGATGCAGGCGCTGCCTATTCCCGATAAGCACTTACCGCACTGTTTACCCGCACTTGGAGTATCCGCATTGCCTGCAGATAACACAACCGCCTTCGTGCTCAAGCCTTACGCCGCACTCAGGGCAGAACTTCATCCGACCGGCAACAACCTCATCATCGTCATCATCGGAGTTACTCTGAATTTCGGGTAAGTCAATACTTGGGGCGGAGTCGGGGGCTGCCGGCCAAACACCACGCTCGACCTGTTGGCGGTAAACCCTGTCAATCGTTTTGGCTATTGCATCGGGGCAAGATGTGCATTTCATGCCGGATAGGCGTATGGTCGATGGGCATCGAATACCCTTGAGTTGGTCTACAATGCTCTTGACGTCAATGCCGCTACGCAGTGCAATGGAAGCAAGCCTTGCTGTGGCTTCCGACTGCGACGGGCAGCCGCCGGCTTTACCTGTGTTGGTGAACAACTCGCAAATGCCCTGGTCGTCGTAATTGACGGTGATATATAGGTTGCCGCAGCCGATTTTGACTCTCTCGGTAATGCCCATAACGGTGTCAGGACGAGAGCGTGGCATGACGTGCGTCTCAACGACAGTGATTTCTTCGGTGACAGGCGTTTCTTCGGCTTCGCCGTCTTTTTTCACCTTGCCGATGTTCAGCACCTGCTCGTTACGGCTGCCGTCACGGTAAATGGTCACACCTTTGCAGCCCAGCCGGAAAGCGAGCATGTAAGCTTCGGCAACGTCATCGCGGTTCGCCGAATTTAAGAAGTTAACGGTCTTTGAAACGGCGTTGTCTGTGTACTTTTGAAAAGCCGCCTGCATGCGGATATGGTCTTCCGGGTTGATATCATGTGCCGAAACGAAGACCCGCCGTATGTCCTCCGGCAACTCCTCTATATGGGCAACGGTGCCTTCTGCGGCAATCCGCTTCATGATTTCTTCGGAATAGAGATTTCTCGTCTCAAGTTCTTCTTTTAATATCGGATTAACTTCGATCATTTCTGTCCCGTCCATGATGTTGCGGATGTACACATAGCCAAAAATCGGTTCAACTCCGCTGGAACAGTCGGCAAGGATGGATAAGGTCCCTGTTGGTGCTATAGTGGTGATGGTTGCGTTACGCTGAGGCATATCCTGCGGCAGGGTGCTTTCGCTAAACAAAGGGAACGCGCCGCGTGTCTTTGCCAGTTCACGGCTTTTCTTGCGGCCGGTTGTCGTAATAAACGCCATCACTTTTTCGGCAAGCGCAACAGCTTCTTTGGAGTTGTACGGAATTCTAAGCAGCAACAGGCTGTCTGACCAGCCCATCACACCAAGACCGATTTTTCGGGTTTGCTTTGTTACAAAATCAATATTCTCTAACGGGTATTTATTCGCATCAATAACGTTGTCAAGAAAATGAACGGCATTATTCACGGTGACTTCTAGTTTTTTCCAATCAAAGTCATAACCATCTTTCGTTTTCTTGAGCATTTTTATCAAATTAA
>JAAYFA010000077.1 GCA_012728445.1 Clostridiales bacterium
AGAACAGGCTATACTTTATCAAGCTGGTCACCACCATTGCCGGCAACTGTGCCGGCATCAGACACAACCTACACAGCCCAATGGACAGCAAACACTTATACAATAAACTACAATGGCAACAGCAATTCTGCCGGCAGTACGGCAAGCTCTACTCATACTTACGATACCGCAAAGAATCTGACAGCCAATGGCTTTTCAAGAGTCGGATACAATTATCTCGGTTGGTCAACATCATCTTCCGCAACAACAGCGGCTTATACAAACACACAAAGCGTTACGAACTTAACCGCAGCCGTGAACGGCGTTGTAACATTTTATGCGGTATGGCAAATTGGCATGTATACAATAACTTTTAACGCAAATGAGGGTTCCGGCGGCACAAGTAGCCAAAAAACATACGGAACGCCGCTCTCTGCGCCGACAGTTACGAGACAAGGGTACACTTTTAACAGCTGGTTACCGCTCGTGCCGTCTACCGTACCGGGTTACAATGAAACCTATGTTGCCCAATGGACACAAAACAGCTATAACATAACCTTTAACGCAAACGGTGGAACAGGCGGAACTTCTGCATCTGTTCTTTATGGCGTGATGCCAACGGCACCCACAGTCACTAAAGCAGGTCATACCTTCGCCGGATGCGATCCCCCGGTTACCGCGGCAACCGAATCTAAAACCTATACCGCTCAATGGAACACAAGCAGCTATACAATAGTTTTTGATGCTAACGGCGGTACAGGTGGCACAGGTGGGACAATGGTATTTGGGACACCGCTCACTGCCCCAACAGTAACCAAGGTAGGGTATAATTTTGGCGGCTGGACTCCCACGGTACCGTCAACGGTACCGGCAGCTAATTCCACCTATATAGCCCAGTGGAACCCAATAAATTATTATATAACATTTAACGCAGATGGCGGCACCGGGGGAACAAGTGGGCCAATGCCCTTCGATTCCGAATTAATAGCACCTGAAGTTGCCAGAGCAGGGTACACCTTTATGGGATGGGACCCGGAAGTTCCTTCGACAGTGCCTGCAATAGATTCAACTTATACCGCGCAATGGGCAATTAGCACCAATAATTTGATATTCGCGCCCAACGGTGGAACCGGTGGAACAGGGACCATGCTGGCCTTTGGTGAACCAATTATATCACCTGCTATGTCGAGACCCGGTTATTTATTCACCGGTTGGCAGCCGGCGTTACCGTCAACAGTAGTTGAGGGCATAAACACTTATCAAGCACAATGGGTAATCAACAAATTTATGGTAACATTTGATGCTGCCGGTGGTACAGGCGGCACAAGTGGTCTGTATCAATTTGGCACCCACATTACTCCACCGGCTGTGACAAAAGCAGGTTACACTTTCACCGGCTGGTTACCGAGCGTTCCCGCTTCGGTTCCGGGGCAAAACACGACTTACACGGCTCAATGGTCAAGGGATAAAATCCAGATTACCTTTGATGCAAATAGCGGTTCGGGTGGAACAAGTAGTTTAATGACATTTGGCGATGTACTGACGTCTCCAATCGTCTCTAAGACAGGTTATATCTTTACCGGTTGGTCGCCTGCGTTGCCATCAAAAGTCGTTGCCGGTAATCAGACCTATACGGCTCAGTTGAAAGCAGTCATTTAAATGTATTATGAATAACTAATTCTATAATCAAGAGTGCCTGTTTCGGGTGCTCTTGATTGCATACAGAAGGAATTTAGCAATAATATAATATTCGAGAGGGAAATGGAGTTATGGAGTCAAGACCAACCGATCATAAAAATATCGATTTATGCCAGCTACACCTTGATGTGGTGAAAGGCAAATCCAACGGTAAAATTATTTGGCAGCCGCGAATCGGCTGTTGGTATGATGACAGGATTTTCAGAAAAGAACCTTTTCCGGCGCCCTATACAAACATGAGCTTGCCTGAAATTTACAGGGAGCTTGGCTGTTCCAACCGCAACTACACTTTTAACAGTTGTTTTGAGAGAGTGTATGATGAGCGAATTAAGTTTAAAATGGAAATGCTCTCGAAATCGGAATGGAAGCGGTCGATGATAACGCCCGTTGGCAGCATTTTTACAATTGAGTTGAGAAACGATTCTAACCCGGGTGTTTTTCCGAAAAAATGGTGGGTCAGCAACGAAGAAGACATGAAGGTGATGACCTGGATCGAAGAACATACTTCTTGGCGGTGGGATGAGGGTAACTACAGAGATAATGTTGAGGTTTGGGGCGATTTGGGTGCGCCGACAATATATATGCCGCGAATCAATGTGCAGGAAATATTTGTAACAACAATGGGTGTTGAAGAAGGCGTGTATGCACTGTATGATTATCCAAATACTGTTGAAAAATACTTTCAAGCCATGTCGGAAAATCAGATGCAGGAAATCGAACTGATAAATAAATCACCGATTGATATTGTAAATTTTGGCGATAATGTTCATGCTGGTATCCTCACACCAGATTTGTTTAAAAAATACGCACTGCCGGAATATCAAAAACGCAATGAAAAGTTGCACAAAGCAGACAAATTCACTTGTGCACATTGGGACGGTGATGTGAAGGCACTGTTGCCCTATGCAAGAGAATGCGGGTTTGACGGTATTGAGGCAGTAACGCCGCAACCGCAGGGCGACGTAACTTTGCAAGAGGTTAAAGAAGCTTTCGGGGATGACTTGTTTTTGCTGGACGGAATTGCGGCGCTGCTGTTTAACGACGATTATACGATTGAAGAGTTGGAACGACAAGCCAAAGAATGCATTGAGTTATTTGCACCCAAGCTCATTCTGGGTATTTCGGATGAGATATCTTCGAATGGGAATCTCGAAAGAATAAAATTTATCAGGGATATCGTTGATGACTATAACGCGCGAGTGGATATACCCCGATAGCGGCAACACGACCTAATTAGTTGTTTTTTAGAATTAATAAAAATAACTTGCAATAGATCGATAAGCATGGTACAATAATCCGTAATTTCGCACGCAAGGATTAGTTTGATGGTTCGCTGTTAACACAGTGTTTCAAACTTCATAAGTCCCTGCGGTGGTAAAAACTAAGGAGGAAACAAAATGGCAGTAGTATCAATGAAACAGTTACTCGAGGCGGGTGTCCACTTTGGGCATCAAACAAGAAGATGGAACCCGAAAATGGCACCATTCATCTTCACGGAAAGAAACGGAATATACATTATTGACCTTCAGAAGACGGTCAGAAAGCTTGAAGAAGCTTATATGTTTATTCGCGAACTTTCAGAAAACGGACAAGAGGTTCTCTTCGTCGGCACAAAAAAGCAAGCACAAGATTCCATACGCGATGAAGCCGAACGTTGTGGAATGCCTTTTGTGAACGCCAGGTGGCTTGGCGGAATGCTCACAAACTTCAACACTATCCAGCGCAGAATTAAGAGACTCGAGCAGTTGAAAGCATTTGAAGCAGACGGCACATTTAATAAGTTGCCTAAAAAAGAAGTCATAAAGATGAACCTTGAGATTGAAAAACTCGAGAAGTTTATGGGCGGCATTAAACATATGAAGCGCCAGCCGGCAGCAATGTTTATTGTTGACCCACGTAAAGAAAGAATTGCCGTCGCGGAAGCAAGAAAACTTGGTATCCCCATCATTGCTATCGTAGACACAAACTGCGATCCTGACGAAATCGATTATATTATACCGGGTAACGACGATGCTATCCGCGCTGTCAAACTGATTTCCGCGGCAATGTCCGATGCTGTTATCGAAGGTAGACAGGGCGAAGAAACAGCAGAGATCGAAACTGAAGAAGAGTCAAAGGAGGACTAATTCATGTCATTCACAGCTAAAGATGTACAATCACTCCGCGAAAAAACGGGCGTAGGTATGATGGATTGTAAAAAAGCGCTTGTATCCTCTGACGGAGATATGGAAAAAGCAATAGAGTTCCTGCGCGAAAAAGGCCTTGCGGCCGCAACAAAAAAAGCCGGGCGTATTGCAACCGAGGGCGTTGTTTCCGCTTATTATGACGAAGAAAAACAAATCGGCGTTATCGTTGAAGTAAACTCTGAAACAGATTTCGTTGCAAAAAACGTAGATTTTCAAAATTTTGTTCAAAGTGTTGCCAAAACGATCGCTGAGACCAACCCAAAAGATGTTGAAACACTATACAACGAAAAACTGTCAGGCAACGACAGAACGGTACTTGAAAACTTGCAAGACAGAATTCTTTCTATCGGAGAAAATATCAAGATTCGTAGGTTTGTCCGGAATGAAGGCATTGTGTCCATATACATTCATGGTGGTGGTTCGGTAGGCGTAATGGTAAATTTCGATACAGACAGCGCTGCGGCAGCAACGGATGCGTTTAAGGTAATGGGCAAAGATGTTGCCATGCAAATTGCAGCAATGAGTCCACAGCACCTGAATAAAAACTCTGTACCGGCAGATGTGCTTGAATACGAAAAAGGAATAATTGCAGCACAGCTAAAAGAAGATCCTAAAATGGCTAGCAAGCCTCAAAACGTTTTGGACGGTATCATTGCCGGTAAAATTGCAAAAGAACTCAAAGAAATGTGTCTTGCCGAACAACAATTCGTTAAGAATAACGATCTTACCGTAGAGCAATATGTCGAATCTGTTGCGAAAGAACTGGACACTAAAATCACTGTTACAGGTTTTGTTCGTTTTGCGAAAGGCGAGGGTCTGGAAAAGAGAGAAGATAACTTTGCTGATGAAGTTGCTTGCATGATAAAATGAGGTGAGTTCGTTTATGGAAAGATTTGCATGGCGCGCCAAGGTGCTTGATGGAAAGCTTGAGGAATATATAAAACGGCACGACGAAATTTGGCCGGAGCTTCTGGAAGTGCTCAAAGAAGCCGGAATCTCAAACTATACCATTTGGAATAACGGTAATGATTTGTTTGGCTATTATGAATGCGACAAAGGCGTTGCTTATGCTGCCAAAGTTCAAGCCTCAAGCCCCGTTGTAGACCGATGGAATGAATACATGAAAAGCGTAATGCTTATGGAACTAGACCCGGTAACCGGCGCACAGCCATTGATGGAAAAAGTATTTTATATGAAATGATAAAATGGGATGCATCAAAAGATGCATCCCGTTTGAACTGTTATAGCTTTGATTGTGCGTAGATTTTGGATTGTTGGACGGCCATGGTATCGCATCTCTCGTTTTCCGGATGTCCCGAGTGACCGTTAACCCATTCGAACTTGTACTCATGAACACTGAGCTCATTTAGTAATTCGTCCCAAAGATCTGCATTTAATGCCGGCTTTTTATCAGACTTTATCCACCCGTTATCTCGCCATTTTGTTGCCCAATTCTTATTTATACCGTTTGCGACATATTGAGAGTCGGTGTACACCGTAACGCGACACTTGTCTTTTAACGCCTTAAGTCCTTGTATTACAGCGGTTAGTTCCATTCTGTTGTTTGTGGTTAAAGCTTCACCGCCGCTAATTTCAAGCTCACGCCCCATGTAACGAAGGATAGCTGCCCAGCCCCCGGGCCCCGGGTTTCCTGAACACGAACCATCTGTATAGATCTCTACATTTTTAAGTTTACTCATCTTATTCCCACATTTCTTCTTTGATTATGTTCTATATCTTAGCATTATTCGTCAGTCTAAGCAATGATGGTGCTGATATTTATTTTTAAGAACAGGCCTTTGCTTGACATATCACCGTGTGAGTAGTAAAATTAGCT
Source organism: Clostridiales bacterium (assembly GCA_012728445.1). Lineage (GTDB taxonomy): Bacteria > Bacillota > Clostridia > Oscillospirales > Acutalibacteraceae > UBA1447. The sequence continues at coordinate 5,701 of JAAYFA010000077.1, forward strand.
TGACTGTAGATACGGGAACGTAGCATCGTTTAAATGCTATGTTTCGCCAGTATTATTATAAAAATACAATTTATGATCATTTGTTACGGCTATTCTTTTGATTGGCTGATGACTTATGTTTTATAGTATTGTAAAAATTAAGGAGTAATTATGCAAAAAAACAAAGGAGTTGTTATCGACGCTAGCGTTAGAGGCGCAACCATAAACGCATCTGATAACAAGAAACCCTCAAGACCAAGGCGAACAGGACCTTCAAAAGCGAAAGCAGTTGGATCCACCCAAAAAGAGACAGTGAAAATAGCATTTCTCGGAGGTTTGAATGAAGTCGGCAAAAACATGACTTTATACGAATACGGCGGTGAGATGATAGTCGTTGACTGTGGTATGGGATTTCCGGACCAGGATATGCTGGGGGTAGATATCGTTCTGCCCGACTTTTCATATGCTGAACAAAATGCCGACAAAATTAAAGGGATTGTTGTGACGCATGCGCATGAAGACCATATCGGTGGACTGCCGTATCTGTTAAGACTGATGAATGTGCCGATTTATGGAACCAGACTGACTATTGGAATGATTCAGAGGAAACTCAAAGAACATGGCCTTTTAAGGAATGCGAAGCTCAATGTCGTATCCCCGGGAGACAAAATTGACCTTGGCCGTTTCAATGTGGAATGTATTCATGTCAATCACTCCATCCCCGATGCATTGGCATTTGCAATCCGGTGCAAAGCCGGTACTATTATTCAAACCGGTGACTTTAAAATTGACAGCACCCCCATAGATGGCGATATGATGGATTTAACAAGGGTGTCGCAAATAGGCAAAGAAAAAGTTCTATGTCTCCTATCGGACTCCACAAACGCTGAAAGACCGGGGTATGCGGTAAGTGAAAAAAAGGTAGGCGAGGCCTTTGAAACGCTTTTTCAAAAGGCAGAAGGCAAAAGAATTATCGTGGCAACATTTGCATCCAACATTCACCGCGTTCAGCAGATTATGGACGTTGCTCATCGTCTGAGGAAAAAAGTCGTCGTTTCCGGGCGCAGTTTAGAAAATGTTGTGGGTGTCGCTCAAGAACTCGGTTATTTGAATATTCCCGAAGGGTTACTGATAACTCTCGATAAAATAAAAAGCTATCCGTCCGATGAACTCGTTATCATAACGACCGGTAGTCAAGGCGAGCCGATGTCCGCCTTGGCAAGAATGGCCTTTTCCGACCATAGAAGGATTTCAATTACCAATAATGACTACGTCATAATATCAGCAACACCGATACCTGGCAATGAGAAAACCGTTAATAAGGTTATCAATGAGTTGCTGAAACTCGGCGCGGATGTGATTTACGAGAAAATGTACGATGTTCATGTGTCAGGACACGCTTGCCAGGAAGAGCTTAAAATATTGATGGGGCTCGTTAAGCCACAGTATTTCATCCCGGTTCACGGCGAACAGAAGCATTTGCAAAAACATGCTTCGCTGGCGCTAAGTATGGGGATACCTAAAGAAAATATCCTTATTGCAGACAACGGTAATGTTATCGAGATGAACAAAAACGAGATGAAGTTGGGTGCTAATGTACCTGCCGGAAGAGTTCTTGTGGACGGCTATGGTGTCGGAGATGTAGGAAGCGTTGTTTTAAGAGATCGGAAGCATTTGGCGCAGGACGGGCTTGTCATTGTCTCGGCAACCATTAACAGCGAAAAACGTACGATAATTTCTGCGCCGGACATTGTTTCCAGAGGATTCGTTTATGTTAAAGAATCGGAACAACTTATCGAAAAAGCGCGCCAAACTGCGAGGACAACGATAGAAACTTGTTTCAAAAACAATGTTACAGATGCCGGAATAATCAAAGCGAAGTTGCGCGATGATATTTCGCGGTTAATGTACGAACAAACCAAACGCAGCCCCATGGTCTTACCCGTCATAATGGATGTTAAATAAATTCTTGAAGGAGTAGATTCAGATGAAAGTTATATTATTGGAAGATTTTAAAAATTTAGGTAAAAAGGGCGACATGGTTAATGTCTCAGATGGCTACGCCCGTAATTATCTTTTGCCCAGAGACATCGCAATTGAAGCAAATGCGCAAGCACTCAGCGAAATGAAATCAAGAGAAAAAGCGGAAGAAAACCGGATTAAGAAAGAAACTGAAGCGGCACAAGAATCCGCTTCAAAAATCAACGACGAAACGATACAGGTGTCTGCTAAAGCGGGGCAAAATGGCAAACTCTTCGGCTCAATAACATCAAAAGAAATTGCTGATCTCATCACAAAAAAGTATGGGATCGATGTTGATAAGAGAAAAGTAACAGTAGAAGACATTAAAAATTATGGCACATACGAGGTCGAAATAAAGCTATACCCCGGCATCGTTGCACGTGTATATGTCTTAGTAAGTGAATAATTCGTATTTGGAGGCATAAATTGGACAATAAAATGAATTATTCCGGTACGGACAGCCTGAACTTGCCATACAACCTCGATGCCGAACAAGCTGTCCTTGGCTGTGTGCTTGTTGATTCCTCATCTTTGGCGATTGTTTTACCCTATCTGCGTGCGGAATGCTTTTATTTAATGCAGCACAGAGCGATTTTTGAGGCAATGATCAACATTGATATGCATGGCGGTAAAATTGACCCCTTGCTTGTTTTAGAAAAGCTCAAAAATGAAAATATTTATGATGATGCCGGTGGTAAGAATTATCTTTTTCAGCTGGCATCCAGTATACCTTCGGTTGCCAATGTTGAAGTATACGCTAAAATTGTGCGTGAAAAGTTTTATCTCAGGGCTTTAATTGAAATTTCAAGAGATATTATTGATGAATCTGTAGCGCAGGAAGAGGATGCCGACATCATCCTGAATTCCGCAGAACAAAAGATATATGATATCCGTCAAGGTAAAACGACATCGGCACCATCAAAATTAAACGATATTATTACGAACCAAGTTATTGACAGGCTGAACAAACTGAATTCCGACCAAAGAGACCAGTATATCGGTATTCCAACCGGTTTTTCGGATCTGGATGAAACGATCGTCGGATTAAATAAATCTGACCTTATTCTAATCGGAGCCAGGCCCGCGATGGGTAAAACAAGTTTTGCATTGAATTTAGCAAAAAATGTCGCAGCGTCCGGGAAAAAAAAGGTGCTGTTTTTTTCACTGGAAATGACCAAAGAACAAATAGCACAAAGGGTTCTTTCTACAGATGCAGGGATTAACGGCAAAAAACTGAGGTCCGGCAATCTGGAAAACAAAGATTGGGCAGCCATTGCCGAAGCGGCATCCGGGCTGTACAATTGCGAATTGTACTTTGATGACACTTCAGATATAACTGTTACAGAAATGAAAGCCCGCACAAGAAGACTCGGTGATGTTGATTGCGTTTTTATTGATTACCTTGGTCTTGTTCGTTCCGGTAAAAAAACCGAGAACAGAGTTCAAGAAGTTAGTGAAATCACTCGAAGTCTAAAAATGATGGCAAAGGAATTGAGCATTCCGGTAGTTGTTTGCGCGCAATTGTCGAGAGGTACGGAGCACAGGGGCAAGTCGCACAGACCTCAACTTTCGGATATGCGTGAGTCCGGTTCAATAGAGCAGGATGCCGACCTCGTTCTTCTTTTATACAGGGAGAGTTATTACAATGATGGCGATGATAACGCTCAACCCGGAGCCGAGGAAAAAGAAGTTTTATCGAACGATATAGAGGTTATTGTCGCGAAAAACAGACACGGTGAAACGAAAACAATTAACTTCATTTGGGACGCAGAACATACTCGTTTTCTCACCAAGCAGGATGAACGTAGATGATTGACAAGGTTATTTCAACAATTGAGCAGTACAAAATGCTTAAGAGGGGAACAACAGTTGTTGTTGCGCTCTCCGGAGGAGCCGATTCTATGGCACTCTTGTTTGTTTTGAATATGATTAAAGACCGTTATGGTATTAGTTTAATGGCAGCACATGTCAACCATTGCTTACGCGGCGATGAATCTGACCGAGATGAAAAGTTTGTTATCGATTATTGCACCAAAAACAACATCAGGGTAGAAAGTAAGAAAATAGATGTCGCTGAAGCAGCACGGCAAAACCGCGAAAGCATTGAGCAGTGCGGTCGGCGTGTTCGTTATGAATATTTTGACTCGTTGTCTAAAAATGCTATTGTAGCAACGGCACACACGCTCAGTGACAGCCTTGAAACCATACTATTTAATCTTGCCAGAGGCACAACACTCAAAGGATTGTGTGGGATTCCGCCCATTAGAAACAATATTGTTCGCCCTTTAATTGAGTGCACAAGGCCGGAAATTGACGAATTCTGCAAAAATAATAATATTCCGTATGTCCATGACAGCACGAACTTTGATGATCTTTACACGAGGAACCACATACGGTTGAATATCATTCCGCAACTGGATAGAATTAACCCGAAATATTACGATGCGGTTTTAAGGTGTACAAAAAGCTTGTTGCAAGATGAAGAATACTTAAACAATTTATCTGAAGAACTCGTTCGTGATGCGGTGATTGAAAAGGGATTCAATGCGGCTGTTTTGCTCGGTTCACATCCCGCTATAAGAAAAAGAGCTCTTTGGGCTATTATTCATCAAACAACAGGAACTCCGCCTGACAACAAGAATATTGAAGCCGTTGACTTGCTGCTCAAAGAAGATGGGACACTGCAGATCCACAACGGTATTGTTGTGGAAGTGAAGGCGGGGGTTCTTTTTTTTCCCTTAATCGAGAAAATCGAGTTGCCTTGGTGTTATGATTTAACTGAAAAAAGGTATACACTGTTTTCGAAATCGTTCGAAATCAAAGTTGTTAATAAAAAAGATTTAGAGAATATACAAATTGTTCATAATAACATATTGGATAATTGCTTTGACTATGATAAGATTAATGGTAATGCAGTAATAAGAAGCCGAGTAGAAGGTGACAGCATTCGGCTTAAAAACAGAAACTGCACCAAATCAATCAAAAAGCTTTTCAACGAACACGCAATACCGATAGCTCAGCGGAATAGAATCGCCCTTATTGCGGATGATTCAGGTGTTCTTTGGGTAGATGGCATCGGTGTTTCTCAGCGATGCGAAATTACGGATGATACAAAAAATATTTTGGTTGTTTTCAACGGGAGGTAAAAATGCTCGACGATATCAAGGAAATCCTGATAACAGAAGAAGAAATCGAAAAACTTATCATAAAATTAGGTGGCCAAATCAGTATAGATTATGCCGGTCGTAATCTGCTTTTGGTAAGCGTCCTCAAAGGTTCGATTGTTTTTATGGCGGACCTCATGCGCGCTATTACAATCCATTGCAAAATCGACTTTATGGCTGTTTCCAGCTATGGCGCCGGCACAACATCCGGTTCGGTGAAAATTATCAAGGATTTAGATATTGATCTTGATGGCTACGATGTGTTGATTGTTGAAGATATTTTAGATAGTGGCAAAACGCTGAGTTACATACTAGAGCTACTAAAAGGTCGACATCCGAAAAGTCTGAAAATATGCACATTATTCGATAAGCCCGATCGACGCCAGGTAGATTTGAAAGCCGATTATACGGGTGCGGAAGTACCCGATGAATTTATTGTGGGGTACGGTTTGGATTGTGATGAAAGATACAGAAACTTACCGTTTGTTGCCGTATTAAAGCCGCATATTTACAGTTAAATTATTAATTTCAAGTTTTTAAGGAGTTGTTTTCCTGTTGAATAAAAAAAAGTTTATTACCGTATTACCGTATATTATTATTCCGTTATTGATAATTTTGGCAGGGTCCGCCTTTGCAGACAGCCAAAAAAAGCAAAAAACGGAGTATTATGAAATTGTTCAACATTTTGATGAACAAAAAATTCATGAGTATAATTTAAATCTTAACAGCGGTGCGCTTGAATACTATTTGGACGGTGAAGAGCTGCCAAAAGAATTTATGGTACCGAATGTAAACATGTTTATTGATGATATTCATAATGAAGTTATTCAATATAACAGAGAGAATCCTGAAAATATAATCAAGGCTAAGTATGTATCCGGAACCGCCGGTGCCTGGTTCTTCAATATCATGCCAACCATATTTTTGGTCCTGATAATGGGCGGACTTGTTTTCTTTATGATAAAACGAATGAACCAAACGATGTCAAATGAAACAAACAGAGCCATGGGTTTTGGAAAAGCACGCGTCAAACAAGCAAAAGATGAAAAAAGAAAAACAACTTTTGCCGATGTTGCGGGAGCGGATGAAGAAAAGGAAGAATTATCCGAAATCGTTGAGTTCCTCAAAGAACCTTCTAAGTTTGATTCACTCGGAGCAAGAATCCCCAAAGGTGTTCTCCTTATCGGGCCACCGGGAACAGGCAAGACACTGCTTGCTCGTGCTACAGCAGGAGAGGCGAGTGTGCCGTTTTTCTCAATCTCAGGTTCTGATTTTGTGGAAATGTATGTTGGCGTAGGTGCTTCTCGCGTCAGAGATCTTTTTGACCAAGCAAAAAAAGCCGCGCCATCTATTATTTTTATTGACGAAATCGACGCCGTTGGCCGGCACAGAGGCGCCGGAATGGGCGGCGGGCATGATGAGCGCGAACAAACGCTTAATCAACTGCTTGTCGAAATGGATGGTTTTGGGGCCAACGAAGGTGTAATTATCTTAGCAGCCACCAATAGACCGGATATCTTAGACCCTGCTTTGCTTCGCCCCGGACGTTTTGACAGACAGGTTGCTGTGGGTTACCCTGATATTAGAGGTCGTGAAGAAATATTAAAAGTACATGCCAAAGGCAAACCACTTGCTCCGGATGTTGATTTGTCCGTTATAGCGCGTTCTACAGTCACCTTTACCGGAGCGGACCTGGAAAACCTACTCAATGAAGCGGCCTTACTTGCCGCGCGCAGAGATAAAAAAGCCATTACCATGGCAGAGATAGAAGAGTCAACCATAAAAGTGCTTGTCGGCAGCGAAAAAAAGTCACGCAAAATGAGCGAAAAAGAAAAAAAGCTGACCGCTTATCACGAAGCCGGGCATGCCGTTGTCACTTATTATTTAGACGGGCAGGATCCGGTTCATCAGGTATCCATTATTCCTCGAGGATTAGCCGGAGGGTACACCTTGCATATGCCTACAGAAGATAAAAACTATGCGTCTAAGCATGACATGCTCAATGACCTTGTTGTTCTGTTAGGCGGCAGAGTCGCAGAATCCATAGCCCTTGGCGACATTTCCACCGGCGCATCAAATGATATCGAAAGAGCCACAAAACTGGCAAGAGACATGGTAACTAAATATGGTATGAGCGAAGTGCTCGGGCCGATTTCATTCAGCTCCGGCAGTGACGAAATATTCCTTGGCAAAGATTATTCGCACATGAAGAGCTATTCTGAAAATGTAGCGTCTGCAATTGATAAAGAAATAAATTCTTTCATCAGCAATGCCTACGACAGAACACACACCATACTATCGCAAAATATTGGCAAGCTAAATAAGGTTGCCGAATACCTTATGGTAGAGGAAAAGATTGATGGCGAAAAATTCAAACAACTGATGAGTGACAATAATGAGATTGTCGCAGAACAAATTTAAATAATTTGTAGTTTTCTATACGATAACCTCCGTTATTTATTAACGGAGGTTATCTCAATCAATACAATATTACGAACTTGTAAACTCACCTAGCACACAAAGCTTGCTCATTTTTATTGACACACCACTATATATAGTGTATTATATAGTAGATTTATATTGTAATATTTAGGGAGGTTTCATGTTTAATGACTGCCAAAGCAGTGTACGACAACAACAGCATTGAACAATTGGAAGGCGCCGATAGAGTCCGTAAACGCCCCGGCGTTTTGTTTGGTTCCGACGGACTGGAGGGTTGCCAACATTCTGCATTTGAAATTATTTCAAATGCCATTGATGAGGCACGTGATGGATATGGAAACAAGATAATTGTTTCTTATTTCAGCGACCACTCTATCGAAGTTCAAGATTTCGGCAGGGGAATTCCGCTTGATTATAACGAAAAAATGAAACGGTTCAACTGGGAACTTGTATTCTGTGAACTTTACGCCGGCGGTAAATACAAAGCGTCGGAAGATGGCAGATACGAGTATTCCTTGGGATTAAACGGTCTTGGTTTGTGCGCAACACAATATGCCTCGGAATATATGGAAGCGGAAATTCATCGAGACGGGTACAAATATTCTCTTGCTTTTAAGAAGGGGAAGCCCAACGGCAAAATGATAAAAGAACTGTATGCCGGGAAAGATACTGGCACCAGAATTAAATGGCGCCCGGACATTGATGTGTTCACCGAAATAAGCATGCCACAGGAATACTTTGCAGATACGTTGAAGAGACAAGCCATTGTAAACGCCGGAATTACTTTTGTGTTAAAGTATCAAAAAGAAGATACGTTTGAAACTCATGAATATTTTTATGAGAATGGAATATCTGATTACTTGAAACAAGTCGTCGGATCAAAAGCCTTGTCCGAATATTTATTTTGGCAAGCTGATAGGGTTGGACGCGACCGCAAGGATCAAAAAGACTATAAAGTGAAAATCAGTATCGCACTTGCGTTTTCAAACAGGGTTAAATTGAAGGATTATTATCATAACTCCAGTTGGCTTGAGAACGGCGGAGCGCCGGAAAAGGCCGCAAGAAGCGCTCTTGTTTCGGAAATCGACAGCTATCTCAAACAAAACGGAAAATACGTTAAAAGCGACAATAAAATTACATTTCAGGACGTGGAAGAGTGCCTGGTTTTAATCATATCTTCATCCTCAACCAAAACGTCTTATGAAAATCAAACGAAAAAATCAATTACCAACAAATTTATTCAAGAGGCTATTACGGAGTTTTTACGCCATCAGCTTGAAGTCTATTTTATAGAGAACCGTCTTGAAGCGGATAAGATTTGTGAACAAGTTCTCATTAACATGCGTAGCCGTATCAAAGCTGAGGCGACGCGGCAGAATCTGAAAAAGACACTACAAAGCTCAAACGATTTAACGAACAGAGTTCAAAAATTTGTTGATTGTCGAAGCAAAGATGTTAGTGTAAGAGAACTTTTTATCGTGGAAGGCGATTCTGCACTCGGGGCTTGCAAGCAAGCAAGAAATTCTGAATTTCAGGCAATCATCCCTATTAGAGGTAAAATATTAAACTGTCTTAAATCCGATTATGTCAGAATCTTCAAAAACGATATCATTACCGATTTAATTAAAGTTCTCGGTTGCGGCGTAGAGGTGAATACGAAAGCCAACAAAAACCTTTCCTCGTTCAATCTTGAGCTTTTACGTTGGGACAAAGTTATTATTTGCACGGATGCCGATGTAGATGGGTATCAAATCCGGGCACTAATTTTGACGATGATATATCGTCTTATGCCAACACTGCTTGAAGAAGGCAAGGTGTTTATTGCCGAGTCGCCGCTTTATGAAATCAATTCTAAGAGTGACACATGGTTTGCTTACACTGAAAAAGAAAAAGCCGATATGATTGAAGAAATCGGTAAAGAAAAATTTACCATTCAGCGTTCCAAAGGGCTTGGCGAAAACGAAGCGGAAATGATGTCGCTTACGACGATGAATCCTTCGACACGAAGACTTATAAAAATTGAGCCTGACGACACAAAAGAAACTGCGAATATGTTTGAACTGCTTTTAGGCGACAACCTAGCCGGGCGCAAAGAGCTCATAGCAACAACCGGACATCTGTATATTGATTTGGCAGATGTATCATAATAAAGCAGGAGAGAATAATGGCCGGTCAAAAAAAGAAGTCAAAAAAAGATAAGAGTGTAGAACAACTGAATCCCCACGCTCACATATTTGGTGCGGGCTTCGTTGTTAAGCAGCGGATAACCGAAACGCTTAGAACGAACTACATGCCTTACGCAATGAGCGTTATTATGTCCAGGGCGATACCGGAGATTGATGGGTTTAAACCCTCGCATAGAAAAATACTGTATACGATGTTCAAAATGGGGTTGCTTACGGGGAGCCGTTCAAAATCAGCCAATATTGTCGGTCGAACGATGCAACTAAACCCGCACGGGGATGCCGCAATTTACGAAACGATGGTCCGGCTTTCAAGAGGGTATGAAGCGCTGCTGCACCCCTTTGTCGACTCTAAGGGTAACTTTGGTAAAGCGTATTCAAGGGATATGCTTTGGGCGGCCTCCAGATATACCGAGGCGAAACTCGACTCGATATCCACCGAGCTATTTAGAGATATTGACAGAGAAACAGTTGATTTTGTCGACAACTATGACGGTACGATGAAAGAGCCGACGTTGCTACCGGTGACATTCCCAACTGTACTTGTGAATGCAAATACCGGAATAGCGGTTGGCATGGCAAGTTCAATTTGTTCCTTTAATTTAATTGAGGTTTGCGAAACCGTCATTCACCTCATCGAGGACCCTGAGCATACTGTTGCGGATACACTCAAGGCCCCTGACTTTATTGCCGGCGGACAAATCATATACGACAGAGAAATGTTTGAAGAAATTTACAGCACCGGCAGAGGTGGCTTTAAAATTCGCGCCAAATATACTTATGATTCCATAAATAACTGCATTGATATTACACAATTACCGCAAACAACAACCATAGAAGCCGTCATTGACAAAATTATCGATCGTATTAAAGCCGGTGTGATAAAAGAAGTTAGTGATGTACGCGATGAGACAGATAAGAGCGGCTTAAAGATCACCATTGATTTAAAAAGAGGAACTGACGTTGCAAGACTTATGCAACGGTTGTTTAAAATGACACCTCTTGAAGATACCTTCTCATGCAATTTTAATGTTTTAATAAACGGCTCGCCACAGGTTCTAGGTGTCGCACAATTATTGAAAGAATGGCTGGACTTCCGCACGGATTGTGTAAAAAGAAGAGTAGCTTTTGACCTCAACAAAGCGAAAGAAAGATTGCATCTGTTGAAGGGTCTTGGGAAAATCCTCCTCGATATAGATAAAGCAATAAAGATTGTTCGCAATACGGAAGAAGAAAGTGAAGTCGTTCCGAACCTCATGATTGGGTTTCAAATAGATGAAATTCAAGCCGAATTTGTTGCAGAAATAAAATTAAGGCATTTAAACCGAGAATATATTTTAAAAAGATTACAGGATATTGAAAAGCTTGAAAAAGACATTATAGAAATGGAAAGTATTCTGGCCAGCAAAGCAAAAATAAGGAAAATAATTGTACACGAAATCAATAATGTCATGCAAAAATACGGCAAACCGCGCTGCAGTGAAATTATTTACGCTGCAGACATTGAAACGGATGAAACCCCGGAAGAAGTGCCTGATTATCCCGTAAACTTCTTTTTTACGAAAGAGGGATATTTCAAAAAAGTCACACCGCTGTCTTTGCGTATGAGCGGTGATCATAAGTTTAAGGATGGAGACAGTTTGCTGATTTCTATAGAATCCACAAACAACAAGGAACTCTTATTTTTTACCAATCAATGCCAAGTATACAAATCCAGAGGGTCTGATTTTGAAGAAACAAAAATAAGCGTCCTTGGCGATTATGTGCCCGCAAAGCTTGATATGGAACCAAACGAAACTGCAATACACATGGCCGTGACATCCGATTATTCAGGATATATCTTATTCTTTTTCGAGAACGGTAAGGTCGCAAAGGTTGATGCCGAGGCTTACGAAACAAAAACAAATCGGAAAAAGCTCATAAATGCATACTCAAACAAGTCAAAGGTTGCCGCAATCATACAAATTGAATCGGATTGTGACCTTGTGGTTAAGTCGTCCGCCGGCAGACTTTTATTGTTCAACACCGGCGCCATAGCACCTAAAAAAACAAAGGATACGGCAGGAGTATCGTTGATGACTTTGAAAAAAGGTCAACGTATTGTAAGTGTTCGAGATTACGAAAAGGGCGAATTTGCCAAACCTTACCGATATAAAACAAAAAACTTGCCGGCAGCCGGTGCACTCCTCAGTGCTGAGGATGCAGGGGAACAACTCAAGTTATCTACTGAATAAGCAAAATATCTGAATTATTGATAAATATTATACGATTTTACGATACGGGTTAAAAATAACCTTGCTTTTTGCCGATCAATATGCTAGTATTCATAAGTAATAAATCTTGGAGGTCTAATAATGTTAAAACATGAAATTGCTCTTGGGACTCTTTTAATTATATCTTCGCTTCTTATCATTGTTGTTGTTCTTTTGCAAGAGAGTAAAACGGCGGGTTTATCCGGTGCAATATCAGGCGGAGCTGAAACGTTTTTTGGTAAAAACAAAGGCAGAACAATGGAACAGAAGTTGGTTAAGTGGACAAAGTACATTGCTATCTTTTTCTTTGTCGTTGCACTTTCAACGACACTGCTTCTACTGTTCTTTTAAGAGTGCTCTTTCAAAACCTCGCTTCGGCGAGGTTTTTTTATTTTATCCTGTTAACAAAGATTGACGCTGTGTTTTGGCTGAGGTATAATAACCAATGTTAAGCTTTAAATTTTAATGGGAGGTAGACTAATGAGCAAGAAAAACGCTTTGATTGTTTATGGCGGCTGGGACGGTCATGAACCCGAACTGATAGCTCGGCGATTTAAAGAGATCCTTGAAAAAGAAGGATTAAATGTAGTTTTATCCGATACGCTTGAATCCTATGCCGACCTTGATTTTTTGAAAAGTCTTCACCTTATTGTCCCGATATGGACCGGCGGCAACCTATCCGGGGAATTATGCGGCAATGTCAGCAAAGCATTAGCTTCCGGAGTCGGAATGGCGGGCAACCACGGTGGAATGTGCGACTCTTTCAGGGAAAATACCGAGTGGCAATTTATTACAGGTGGCAACTGGATTTCACATCCCGGCGGGTTAATTGATTATAAGGTTAACATCATAAAAAATTCTTCGAGTCCTATTGTTGAAGGTATTGAGGATTTTCAAGTTTTCAGCGAACAGTATTACCTTCATGTCGACCCGGCCGTCGATGTGCTTGCGACAACCAGGTTTCCTTTGGCCACGTATTATCACAGCTCAAACAAAGCGATTGACATGCCTGTTGTTTGGACAAAAAAGTGGGGACATGGCAGAGTGTTTTACAATTCATTGGGTCATACGGATGTTGTTTTTGAAGATGCGCCGGCATCACAGGAACTCATGCGACGCGGGATGCTGTGGGCAATAGAGGGGAAGGACATTGCTGTTTTAAGAGGTTTAGATGCCCGCATTTTCGAAAGCCAAGCTAAAATGTATTAGTGTAAGGAGAGTTGAAAGTGGAAAAAGTCATCGTCGGTATTGTTGGCAACGGAAATATAAGCCCGATTTACTTAAAGAATCTTACGACTGTTTTTAATAGAATTGTCACCGTAAAGGGCGTTTGTGACTTAATCCCGGAACGTTCAAAAAAGGCAGCGGAAAGCTGGGATATCCCTGTTATATATGACACTATGTATGACATGTTTAAGGACGATGAAATTGAGATTGTGCTAAATCTGACAACACCAAAGCAACACCATGGTGTGGCTATCGAAGCACTAAAACACAATAAAAATACCCACAGTGAGAAACCGATGTCCGTATCGCTGGATGACGCAAAAGAACTTTTTGATATCGGCAAAGAAAAAGGTTTGCTTGTTGGCGTAGCGCCGGATACTTTTATGGGTGCCGGCATCCAAACTTGCAGAAAACTACTGGATGACGGTTATATAGGCTCACCGATTGGTGCCGCTGCGTATATGACGGGTCACGGGCATGAAACGTGGCACCCGGACCCTGAGTTCTATTATGAACAGGGGGGCGGCCCAATGCTTGATATGGGGCCCTATTATGTAACGGCTCTTATAAATCTTCTCGGACCGGTGAAACGCTTGACAGGGACATCGCACAGCATGTTCGAAACAAGAACGATTACGAGCGAACCTAAATATGGCAAGGTAATTCCGGTCAGTGTTGACACGCATGTCAATGGTATAATGGAGTTTGAAAACGGAGCAGTTGGTTCTATCGTTATGTCGTTTGATATGTGGAAAAGCGAGCATCCGAACATTGAGATATTCGGTACGGAAGGGACTATGCAAGTGCCGGATCCAAACGGTTTTGGCGGGCCGGTACGTATACAGAGAAAAGACGGGGACTTTTACGAAATGCCCCTCACGCATCAGTATAACGAAAACTGCAGGGGAGTCGCAGTCGCTGATATGGCCATGGCGTTGCGTACAGGGAGAGAGCACAGAGCAAATAGCGAGCTGGCTTATCATGTGCTGGACATCATGTTGGGGTTTGGCAAAAGTTCAAGAACGGGTAAACACTATGAACTCCAAACTTCTTGCTGCCGTCCGCAACCTATGCCGATGAACGTTATTCCGGGTGATCTGGATTAACGATTAACAAACAATAAAAATAATCCGGGCACGTTAAAGATGTGCCCGGATTAAGCTTATATAAACTATGCTAGGAATGATTTTGTGTTATACAATATTTTACAAAGTACTAAACTTTTAACCGGATTTGTGCTATAATATGATGATATAAGGGGGGAAGTCATTGATGAAAAGCAGTTATATTAAGAATAAAAAACAATCGGCTGAGAAAAGCGAACAAAATAAAAAAGCAAAGAATAAAAGCAAAATTAGGATATTTTTCACAGTCGTTTTTTCACTGTTGACAGTTTTTGTGTTAACGGGTGTTTTGGTTACTACGTATGTATTGTGTCATATCGTATCATTTACAAACGGAGACGTTGAAATTGATTTAGACGATTACAAAAAAGATCAAAGCAAAACATCTTTTGTCTATGCAAACGACAAAAATGGCAAAGAAATTTTGATCGCAAAAC
>JAAYFA010000071.1 GCA_012728445.1 Clostridiales bacterium
CCTTCATACGCTGTGCGAACACTGAGTTCCACGGCGTCAAAGGTAGCCGTGGCAATGTTTATTTTTTTAATGCCAAGCGAAATACATTTTTTGAAGTCGTCCGGGGATATCCCGCTTCCTCCGTGCAAAACGAGGGGGACATCCACTTGTGCTTGAACCTGTTCCAAAATATCAAATCGCAGTTTCGGTTCTTGTTTGTAATTGCCATGTGCACTGCCGATAGCGACAGCAAGTGCATCAACTTGTGTTTCGTCTTGAAAGCGTAAAGCTTGTTCGGGCGAAGTACAGTGGATGGCAATATCCTCACTGCCGTCCTCACTCCCGCCGACACTGCCGATCTCCCCCTCCACATCTGCGCCGTATTCGCGCGCGAGCTTTACAACCTTACGTGTGATGGCCATGTTTTCGTCTAGCGGCAGTTTAGAGGCGTCTATCATCACGGAGGTAAAACCAAAATCCAGCGCCTGCTCAATAGCTTCCATCGTGGTACCGTGGTCAAAATGCACGGCAACCGGTATATCGGCGTTTTCCGCCGCGCTTACCATGAGCGGCCCCATCAAGTTAAGCGGCGAATGCTTAAGCCGAACTTCGGCAATTTGCAGGATGATGGGGCTCCCCGTTTCTTCAGCGGCCTGTAAAATCCCCAAGACCATTTCCATATTGGAAACGCTGAAGCTTGGCACCGCCCAGTCCCCCTGCTGTGCTCCAAGCAATAACTCATTCATACTTACAAGCGGCATTACAATCCCTCTCTCCATTTGCTCACTTTCTTCTAAAAAAGTATAACATCAAGGCATAGGGATTGCAAGACGATTTTGGGCAAAACAAAGAGCAATGTGCCTATCTCAACAATAGAAAGACAGTGATTTTATAGTGCTTTAAGTTCTGCCACTTTTTGTTTTTTTGACATGCCACAAACAGGGAAAGCCTAATTGAAATGCTCAGCCTTAGTTATTCTCAAATTTTAATTCGCTGAATAGCAGTTTTCAACTATTTTTGTTGACATTCGCATATTTTATTATACACTCTTAACGAAAACATATTCGCGTAGATGTAAAGCGATTCACTCGACAGAAGTTATTTTAGTCAAAAACACGAGAAAGGAGAAAATATAGAACAGATAACTAAAAACACAAAAACGCAAAATACCACAGTAGTGAACAACACGGCAAAAAACATCGCAAGAGTCATTTTTTGGATTATTGAAGTTCTTTTAGCTTTTCGTCTGGCATTTAAAGCACTGGGTGCAAACGCAGATAACATTTTTGTGCGAATAGTATATAGCTTAACCAAAATTTTTGTCGTGGCTTTTGAAGGTATCTTTTCCCGCACCAGCACAAAGGTTGGGGAAGCCATTGCGACTGTTGTCGCGATGATTATCGTTGCACTGATAGCGATGGTTATTATCAAACTTATTAAACCCAAAACCGGTATCAGCGTTGAAAACGCGGAACACACTGCGGAAAGCTCCATAGATGAGTAGGTTCTTGTCATCCGCACGAAATGCAGCAAATAAAAAAGGAATAGAAGTTGTTCAAATGAACATCCAGAATCACATTAAAAGAATAAAGGAGATTAAAACAATGAAAAAGATCATTATTGGTTTGGGAACACTGGCCGTAGTAGGTGTTGCGACAGGAATAATCGTAGCAGTAAAAATCGGCAAAGCAAAACGCGAGGAATTAAAAGACGGGGCAATTGAAACAATTGACCACGTGAACGATGCCGTGCAGGCACAAGCAGATGCATTCAAAGATTCCGCAAATGACGCTGCCAAAGATACATCCGCAGCCATTGAGGATGCAAGTGAAAAGACAGAAGCAGTCATAAAAGACGTTGGCGACGGCGTTAAAAAAACTAAAAAAGATTTGAAGGAAACTGCAGAAACAGTAAAAAAAGATGTGGACAACGGTGTCAAAAAAATCAAAAAAGATTTGAAAACGACCGAAAAAGCAGCAACCGACACGAAATAACTAAGAAGACTGCCGAATGACTATACCCCGAATACGACAGCATCGTCTTATGCTGTAATAGCTTTGGGTTTGAGGGGATAAAAAGATCATGAAAAAAAGAAACAAAGTTGGATTTTTGGCACTGCTGATGCCACTGATAATGGTGGCTTTGATTGCCGTTCCGATTTTCAGCTTTGCGACGCCGCCGGCAACTGTCGGCCTTGGCACAACGTCAACTTTCGCAGTGCTGGCGGGCCAATCTATAACGAACACCGGCCCGACCGTCATCACCGGAGGCCTCCCCGAAGGCGGAGGAAATATTGGTGTGCACCCGGGGTCTGCCATTACGGGGCTCGGGGATATAAGCATGGCAGGGTGGACGGCGCATACAGCCGATGCCCAAGCAAGTCAAGCAAAGGACGATTTACAAATAGCGTACAACGACGCGGCAGGCAGACCGAGTGATGTGAATTTAACCGGCCGGGACCTGGGCGGTCAAACACTGACAACCGGTGTTTACGAGTTTAACTCATCCGCTCAACTGACCGGCACATTGACCCTTGATGCACAAGGCGACCCCAACGCTGTTTTTATATTCCAAATAGGGACTGCTCTAACAACAGCATCGCAAAGTAATGTTGCCTTAATAAACGGTGCCCGTTTTTGCCGTGTTTTTTGGCAAGTAGGCAGCTCCGCAACCTTGGGAACAAGCTCTGATTTTGCCGGGCATATATTCGCCCAGATATCCATAACCGCCACTACCGGGGGTACGGTGCAAGGGCAATTGCTGGCGTTAACAGGTGCCGTTACTCTTGACACGTGTACCATAGAAAATGCGCTTTGTAACGAAATTGAAACGACCACCGATGTGGAAACGACCACCGCGACGGAACCGACCACCACGGCGGAA
>JAAYFA010000017.1 GCA_012728445.1 Clostridiales bacterium
CAGTTTTGAGTGCTGAAATATTTTTGCCCACGTTTACTTGACACATACATATAGCTAAATTATATTGACAAACAGCGCAAATAATTGTATAATAGAATTAAGTTGTGGCTGAGAAAAATGACTTAGCCGGACTGATGCTACCAAGGATACAATTGTTCATCTGCAAAATATTGCCGGCATTGATTTATCGGCATTTGCAGGATACTTTTTGTAAATAGAAAGGAGATTATAATGTTATACGAAATCGTACATCAATTCCCAGACGACATGATCTTTGAAGAGAAAGGTCCTTTCATTTCACTTTATCAGCCTACGCATAAACATTTTCCGGAGAACAAACAAGACCCCATCGTGTTTAAAAACTTGATTCGGAAGATTGAACAATCCTTACAGAAGAAAGCTGAAAAGAGACTCGTGATTTCAATCATGAAACCTTTTTATGAGCTCGAAGAGGATAAAGACTTTTGGAATACGACCTCAACCGGGATTGCGGTCCTTGCAAGTCAAAACAAGTGTATTGTGTATAAGCTTCACAGCATGGTAAAAGAATTCGCTGTTGTGGCGGATAGTTTTCATATCAAACCACTTATTAAGGCTTTCCAAGGGATGGAGTGTTACCATTTGTTAACCTTAAGCCGTGATAACTTTACACTCTATGAAGGGAATCGGTATGGGTTCACAGAGGTTAAACTGGAGCCTGATGTGCCAAGCACCTTGAAGGACGTTTTAGGGGACCAGCTTACCGAGCCTTATTTGGGGTCCGGGTCATTCGGTGGCGGCGGGAGCCCTATATACTATGAACAAGGCGGCAAAGAGGAAGAAATCGGTAAAGACACCGAAAAATATTTTAGGTATATTGATCGGTTTATCTTTGAAAAGTATTCAAAACCTTCTAAATCTTCCCTTATTCTGGTTTCATTAAAGGAATATCATGCGGTTTTTAAACAGATAAGTCATAATTCTTATCTGCTCGATCAAGGCATAAATGCTTCTTATTCGACCTTGGATGTCAAAGATATGGCGTCCAAAGCAATTGAGATTATAGAAAACATCAACTTGAAAAAGACGGAAAAAATTGTGCAATCTTACGCAAAGGCAGAGGCAGAATCATTGGGGTCTTCGGATATCGCGCAAGTAGCCAAAGCCGCTTATGAAAGTCGCGTTGAAACAGTTCTAATAGAGGCGGATAAAATTGTACCGGGTAGAATTCATGACAACGGTGCAATCACATTCGACGATATTGACCATCCGGATATAGACGATATCTTGGATGATTTAGCGGTGTTGGTTTTGAAGAGAAAAGGCAACGTCATGGTCCTTTCGAAGGATAAAATGCCGCAGGCAGCCGTTGTTGCCGCTATCTACAGATATCGCTAAAGAAGGCCCGGCATACTATGCCTATACAGAACACTGCCCCCCATGCGACGGAGGTTTATGTTGAGCTACAATAATTTGAGAGAGATTCTTTCGAATAGTAATAACATTGTGTTTTTCGGTGGAGCAGGTGTCTCCACCGAAAGCGGAATACCCGATTTTAGAAGCACAGATGGACTTTACAGTCAAAAATATCAGTATCCGCCCGAGATGATGATCTCTTATACATTTTTTGCCGAGCACCCCGAAGAGTTTTTCGATTTTTATCGCGACAAAATGATATTTCTGGATGCGAAGCCGAATCCGGCGCACACCGCTCTTGCCGGGCTCGAAGCGAAGGGTAAGCTCAAAGCGGTTGTTACGCAAAATATCGATGGACTGCACCAAGCGGCCGGCAGCAATAATGTGTTGAAGCTGCATGGCAGTGTGCACAGGAACTACTGCTTAAAATGCAGAAAGTTTTTCGGTATTGAAACCATTGTAAACGCAAAAGGTGTTCCACTGTGCGATTGTGGCGGGACAATCAAACCGGACGTTGTGCTTTATGAAGAGGGCCTTGATAATGACACGATGTCAAAGGCTGTCGAATTCATCAGCAAGGCGGATGTCCTTATTGTCGGCGGAACATCGCTTGTGGTCTATCCTGCGGCAGGGCTTGTCCAACATTTTTCGGGCAGCAAGCTTGTCCTGATTAACAAGTCGAAAACTTCACTGGATCGGAAGGCCGATTTGCTTATCAACGATAGCATCGGCGCAGTTTTTAACGCGATGAATGTAAAATAGTGAAGAATATAAAGTCAATAAAGACTAAAAAATGAGTTTGAGTTTGTCGCGAGCAATAATTATAAATCCCGTCCAAAGTAAAATTTCATTTTACTTTGGACGGGATTATCACTTATATTTCGATTCGAGGCAAGAGTTGCGGTTTAGCTGCTTTTAAAAATCAGAATATAACTCTTTCCGCAATCTCCCTGAGCGACAGTGCAACAAAGTCGTCGATGGTCATCGAACCCAAGTCGCCTTCGCCGCGCTTGCGCACGGACACCGTGCCTTCTTCTACTTCCTTGTCGCCTACAACAAGCATATAGGGGATCTTATCGAGCTGCGCTTCACGGATTTTATAACCGACTTTTTCGCTCCTGTCATCTAATGTGACACGCATACCGGCGCCCGCCAGCGTTGCTTTAATGGCCCCACAGACCTCGTGGTGCTTTTCGGAAATCGGAAGAATTCTCGCTTGCTCAGGGGCCAGCCACATCGGCATTGCACCGGCATATTTTTCAATCAAAGTCGCCAGGGTCCGCTCATAGCAACCAATCGATGTGCGGTGGATAATATACGGGCGTTTTTTGCTGCCATCGGCGTCAATATAAGTCATATCGAGTCGTTCGGCTAAGTAGCGGTCAATTTGAATGGTAATTAAAGTGTCTTCTTTGCCGTGAACATTTTTAACCTGAACATCCAGTTTTGGTCCGTAGAAGGCCGCTTCGCCAATGGCTTCCGTATACTTAATATGAAGGCTGTCAAGAATATCCTTGAGGATGGCTTCCGTTGTCATCCAAAGCTCCTCATCGTCAATGAACTTTTCCTTGTTCGCCGGGTCGTGCCTGCTGAAACGGTAGGTTAAATCATCCGTCAGGCCGAGTGTGGATGTGACATAGTGAACAAGGTCCACAACGTCTTTGAACTCGTTCGCCAATTGGTCGGGGGTGCAAATGAGGTGCGCTTCGGATATGGTGAATTGGCGCACGCGTGTCAAACCATGCATTTCGCCGGATGATTCGTTACGGAATAAGGTGGATGTTTCGTTGTAGCGCACGGGCAAATCGCGGTAGGAGTGGAGTTCCGTGTTGTAAATGGTAAACTGGAACGGGCAGGTCATCGGGCGAAGCGCAAACACTTCGTCGTCTTTTTCCTCATCGCCCAGAATAAACATGCCGTCTTTATAG
>JAAYFA010000375.1 GCA_012728445.1 Clostridiales bacterium
TTATTTTCATGGTATTGATCGCATTTACAAACTTCGACAAAAGTCACCAACCGCCCGGCAATCTTTTTACATGGGTTGGGATGATAAATTTTAAAGACCTCATCTGGAACGACCCGATGAAGTCCAACACCTTTATCAACCTGTTGGGGTGGACGCTGACCTGGGCTGTTTTGGCAACGTTTTCGAACTATATTCTGGGTATGATTTTAGCATTTATGATTAATAAAAAAGGCATTAAGCTCAAAAAGATGTGGCGCACAATTTTTATCATCACCGCAGCGGTTCCGCAGTTTGTGAGCTTGCTCTTGATGTCACAGCTTTTAACCGACCAAGGCTCCCTCAACACGCTGTTGAAAGAAATGGGAATTATTGAAAAAAGCATCCCATTCTTAACCGATGCAACCCTTGCCAGAATGTCGGTTGTGGTCATTAATATTTGGGTAGGCATACCCTATACCATGTTAATAACGACCGGGATTTTGATGAACATACCGGAAGATTTATATGAAAGCGCCCGCATTGACGGCGCCGGACCGATTGTCACTTTCACTAAAATCACACTGCCTTATATGCTCTTTGTCACAACACCTTATTTGATTACACAGTTTGTGGGCAACATCAATAACTTCAATGTTATTTATCTTTTAACAAGGGGCAATCCTTTGAGCACGGACTATTTCCAAGCGGGCAAAACGGACTTGCTTATCACCTGGCTGTACAAGCAAACAGTGAACGAGCAGAACTACAATCTCGCCTCCGCCATCGGTATTATTACCTTCATTCTTGTGGCCTCTATGTCGCTTTTGGTCTACAATTCTTCAAAATCCGCAAAGAGGGAGTCTGATTTTCAGTGATGAAGAAAAACAAGAAACGCATTTCCCTCGCCAATATAGTCATTTATGCTATCCTTTGCGTTATGGGGGTTGTATGGGTATTGCCTATTGTTTGGCTGCTGATATTATCCTTTCGGGGGGATGATACGGGGCCCTACCCCATCAATGTGTTCCCAAAAGAGTTCACGCTGGACAATTACACAAAATTGTTTACGGAAACAACGCTTTTTAATTACCCCCGTTGGTTTTTGAACACATTTATTGTAGCGGTTTTCACCTGTATTATCAGCACTATTCTTGTTTTGATGATCAGCTACGCCTTCAGCCGCCTGCGCTTTAAAAGCAGGACTAAATTTTTGAATATCGGCTTAATTTTGGGTATGTTCCCGGGGTTTATGACCATGATTGCCGTGTACAACATACTTAAACTGGTAGGGCTTGACCAATCACTCGCAGCACTTGTGCTGGTTTATTCTGCCTCGGCTTGTATGGGGTATTATATTGCCAAGGGATTTTTCGACACCTTGCCTATTGCTATAGATGAGGCGGCTACGATTGACGGCGCCACAAAAAATCAAATATTTTGGAAGATAACCTTGCCGATGTCAAAACCCATTATTGTGTATACAATTCTTGTTTCTTTTATGGCGCCGTGGGTGGATTTTATATTTGTGAGTGTCATCATGCGTGACAATTACCAAAACTATACCTTAGCCTTGGGGCTTTTCCAAATGCTCACGAGGGAGAATATCTCAGTCTACTTTACAAGGTTTTGCGCAGGTGCCGTTCTTGTGGCTATACCGATAACGCTTTTGTTTATAAAAATGCAGAAGTACTATGTGGAAGGCGTTACGGGCGGGTCTACAAAAGGATAAGAGAACGAAAAGTGCGGGGAGTTCGATATCCCTGCACTTTTTTATTGAGTTTTGGAGGAATTAGGTTGAAACGCATAACATCACTTCTGATTATCACGCTTGCCATCGTTGTCTTGCTGTGCGCTTGTGTAAAAGACGACAAAAACACTGTTTCAGGCGATTATCGGACTTACTATGAAGTATTTGTCCGTAGCTTTTATGACAGCGATGCGGACGGTATTGGCGACTTAAAGGGTGTATTGCAAAAGCTTGATTACCTTAATGACGGCAAACCGGGCAGCAAAGACAGTTTGCATATCGGCGGAATATGGCTCATGCCGATAATGCCATCGCCAACCTACCACAAATATGATGTGACGGATTATTATGCCATTGACCCCGAGTACGGCACGATGCAAGATTTTGAAGCCTTAATGGCGAAGTGCAAAGAAAGAGATGTTTCGCTTATTATCGACTTAGTGCTCAACCATACTTCGTCGGAGCATGAATGGTTTAAGTCGGCGAGCGTGAGTATTGGCATACCGCCCTGCGGTCAAACGGTTTGCACAAACGAAAAGCTGTGCCGCGAGCACAATCCGTACTGTAAATACTATAATTTTTCGGCCGAGCCGCAAGACGGTTATGCCAAAGTTCCGCTTTACAGCGATTGGTATTATGAATGTCGTTTTTGGACAGGAATGCCGGACCTCAATCTGGATGAACCGCTAGTGCGTGAAGAAATTATAAAAATTATGAAGTTTTGGCTGGATAAAGGCGTATCCGGCTTTCGTTTGGATGCTGTAACATCCTTTTTCACCGGCAACAATGAAAAGAATGCGGAGTTCTTAAAGTGGCTTAAAACCGAAGCGGAAAAATTGGATAAAGATTGCTATTTTGGCTGCGAAGCGTGGTCGACTCCTAACGTTATTAAAGAACTTTATAGCAGCGGTATCAACAGCATGGCATTTGACATAGCGAATTTGACAAAACGTCTACAGCGGTATGTAAACAGAAGTAACGATTGGTCTGATGACAGATATATAAATATAGGAAGTGTCAAA
>JAAYFA010000237.1 GCA_012728445.1 Clostridiales bacterium
CTATATTAACGTATACGTTAATATAGGGGCGTGGACAAACACCTGCGCGGTACCACCCTAATTCAGCGGCAAAGCCGCCCTCACAGACCTCTGACAAGGTCCTGACCTGTAACGCAGTCTTGCGTCCTGCCCTATGACTTCAGGCAAGCAACTCCGGAATGAGTTATACACACTTTTTGCGGCACCGGTTTGCAGCAAGCACCGGCTCTCTAAAGCTCGCAATGTGAAGCGACCTAAACCGCATCACCCGTGTCTTGTTTCCTTCATAGTCTTTTGATAAAAACTTTTCGATTGTGCAGTTATTATATGCAAGCTGTTCCGATTTGTCAACAATTATTTAAATTTTCTTTATTTTTCTTCATCTTTAGCAACATAATAACTAAAAAGCACCTCTGCCTCCCTCTGTGATTTGAATAAAACACTCAAAAAACGCTTGAATTGATTACGTTTTTTTGTTATAATTCAGTGCAGTAATGTCTCGAATAATCTAATGGTAGGTTATTGAGCCTCTAACGAAAGGATGTATGCTTTTGGACCGCGATCAAATCCCGATTTATCTGTTTCATCAAGGCAATAATGCTAAAGCATATGAATATATGGGCGCACACCGCCTTGCGCAGGACAACGATTTGACTGTTTTTCGCGTGTGGGCACCGAACGCCAAAGCTGTCAACCTTGTGGGTGATTTTAATCATTGGGACGAAGCAGCTAATCCACTAAAAAAGCTTACCAAAGAAGGCCTTTGGGAAGGGAAAATTGCCGGCATAAAGCAGTTTGACATCTATAAATACCACATAACACCCATGAAGGGCAAAGGCTTTTTAAAAAGTGACCCTTACGCCTTTCACGCGGAAACCAGGCCCGGCACCGCATCAAAGTTTTATGACCTTGACGGGTTCCGGTGGAGCGACAAGGCTTGGTTTGCCAAAAGACGACAAACCGTTATTCACGAAAGCCCCGTCAATATTTATGAAGTGCACGCCGGCTCTTGGCGGCAATACGCCGATGGCCAGTTGCTGCCCTACAGGGCTCTGGCCGAACAACTTATACCCTATGTTGTCAAAATGGGCTATACACATATTGAATTGATGCCCTTGGGCGAATACCCTTTTGACGGCTCTTGGGGCTACCAGGCAACCGGCTACTTCGCCCCTACCTCGCGTTATGGGGAACCCAAAGATTTTATGTTTTTCGTAAACGCTTGTCACGAAAATGGAATTGGTGTGATTTTGGACTGGGTGCCCGCACATTTTGTAAAAGACGCACACGGGTTGAGCAATTTTGACGGCTCGGCTTGTTATGAATACACGGACCCTATAAAAGGCGAGCATCTGCAGTGGGGCACAAAAGTTTTTGATTTTGGGCGCAACGAAGTGCAAAGCTTCCTCGCTTCAAACGCTATGTATTGGTTTGATAAATACCACATAGACGGCCTTCGAGTGGACGCGGTTGCCTCCATGCTTTACCTTGATTACGGTAGAGAAGCGGGAGAATGGCAGCCCAACGTCAACGGCGGCCGAGAAAACCTGGAAGCCGTTGCATTTATAAAAAAACTCAATGAATCTATTTTTAGAGAGTTCCCGGATGTAATGATGATAGCGGAAGAAAGTACCGCATGGCCCCTGGTTTCAAAGCCTGTTTATTCCGGTGGGCTGGGTTTTAACTTTAAATGGAATATGGGCTGGATGAACTACTGTCTTAAGTACTTTGCGC
>JAAYFA010000371.1 GCA_012728445.1 Clostridiales bacterium
GGCATAAAAGGCATAAAATTTGTGACCAATCAAGATGGTCTTAAATACGATTATGCTGTTTTTTTAAAGAACGTGGTTCGGAATGATCCAAGCCCCTTTGACGACATCAGCAAGGCAGATATGTCTCAACTGCTGGACTCGGCTGTTTGGGAACTGATCAACAAGAGCAAGGAAGACCTGGCCAAAGGCAAATACATGTATTCCGAGAGCGAGCCCATCGGCTACAGATTGCCACAGGAAGAGGTTGAATTCTGTTTTGTCAGACTCTTCGGCAATGAGGTAAAACCGCTGCATGACGATGTATTTGGCGTCGGTTATACTTTTTTTTATGACGCCGCGACAAAAACATATACGATACCCGCAACCGATAATGCTCCGATTTATGTGCCGAAGGTACACCGCATTGACAAAAAAGGCAGTTCGATTATCTTGACCGTCGGCTACTCGGGCTACGGTGAGTGGGATGTGAATGATATAGGCTGGAACATTCACCCAGATCCCGTCAAGTTTATGAAAATAACGCTCAGGGAGCGAAAAACCGATACCGAGGGCATTCCGGCTTATTATGTCGGTGCTCTTCAGGCAACAGATGCGTCGGTCGTTGCTGTT
This sequence comes from Clostridiales bacterium, assembly GCA_012728445.1. Taxonomy (GTDB): domain Bacteria; phylum Bacillota; class Clostridia; order Oscillospirales; family Acutalibacteraceae; genus UBA1447. The sequence continues at coordinate 610 of JAAYFA010000371.1, forward strand.
TCAACCATTAAAATGCCGGATAAAACGGAACCCGAGACCACGCTGATTGCCACAACAGACGGGACATCCGAAACGGGGGAGACGGACGATACCGGCGAATCGGCCGAAACAGACGATGCGACGGCGAGCACAGATTAATTGTTAAATTTTACGGAGGTATTCCATGTATTTACACGAACCCATCTACGACCTTGACATTCTTGCAAAGCAAAACTTGCATTTGCATACGATATTCTCAGGCTGTGCCAAACCGGGCATGACAATTAAAAATATTTTAGACACTGTTGGGGAAACCGATCTGAAAATAATCGCACTGACCGACCACTTTAATGATAATATTACGAGTGAGGACTACCTCGAGCACATCCGCTTTATGCGTGCGGAATTAGCGAAAGAAGATTTTGACTTTACAGTTCTTGTCGGTGCAGAACTTTCCGCCTATGCCCCGGGGAAGAGCCTTGAAAATGATGCGGTGCGCGACGCATTAGACTATAAGCTGTTTTCTTGCAACCACTACCATTTGGATTATTGGGGGCAACCCGAAAACAAGACCTTGAGAGGCTATGTGGAATACTCCTGTGCTACGCTGCGCTCCCTCATCGTATCCGGCAAAGCCGACTGCATTGCGCACCCGTTCATTGGCCGGTTTGTGCACGCATTTGATGATAAAACATTGATTACGAAGGAAATGACTGACTTGGAACTAGGCTCTTTGCTGGAGCTGAGCAACATACACGAAGTTGCTTGGGAGCTAAACACCGGTGCGATACTCGGCGACCCCGACTTCGGCAGACGCTTGTGGAACCTCGGGCGTGAGGTCGGCGCCGTGTTCAACTACGGAACCGATGGGCACCGCCTAACGGACATTGATACACAAAGATTGCTGCCTGAAGTTAAAAAGGCACTGCTGTAAATGGGTCTGCCCCGGCACACATTTTGTTAGGGAGGCAAGGTTTTGCTTAAACTTGCTCATTATTTAAAACCGTTAAGGCTGTTCGCAGCCTTAACTATTCTTTTTTCCACCATGCACAGCGGACTTTCGCTGATGTTGCCGCGGCTTTTGGCGTCCATTATCAACAACGGTATATCCGAAGGCAGAAAAGGTTACATTTTGCTCATCGGCGGTATCATGCTGGTTTTATCCGCCTTCTCGGCAATCGCCGCGATTGCTTCCAACTACTGCTCCTCGCGCACGGCCACGGGTTTTGGCAGAGCGGTGCGCAAGGCAGTATTTTTTAAAGTTGAAAGCTTGTCACAGTGTGACATTGACGGCATCGGCACCCCGTCACTTATCACCCGCAACACCAACGACATCACCAAAATTCAAGATATGCTCATGACCATACTACGCACCCTGATTACCGCACCGCTGATGATGATCGGCGGGGCAATCATGGCTTTCAGTATGAACAAAGAGCTTTCCTCCATTATGTTTTTGGTTGTTCCGGTGATTATTGTTATTACTTTCCTCGTGGCAAAAAAGGTCATCCCCATGTTTGAGAAAGTACAGAAAAAAACCGATATGCTCAACCAAATCTTGCGTGAAAAACTTGGCGGGATACGGGTCATTCGGGCTTTTAACCGCTCCAAATATGAAGACAATCGTTTTCGATTGTCAAACCTCGACCTGACGTCGCTGGCGCTGAAAATCAGCCGAATCATGGCAGGCATACTCCCCCTTTCTGTGCTGTTGATATTTTTGGTTACTGTTTTTATTATAGGTGTTACCAGTAAACAGCTCAATGCGCTGGATGTGGCTATCCCCCTGCAAAAACTGCAGGTAGAAAACACGGTCGGTAACTTGCAGGCTTTTTTGGTGTATTTGGCGATGATGATAGGCGCCGTAGCCATGGGGGCAGAGATGTTTATTATGCTGCCCCGCGCCGCTATATCAGCAAAAAGAATCAACGAAGTGCTGGCTATTGAAACAAAAATAACGGAATCCGCTACGCCC
>JAAYFA010000179.1 GCA_012728445.1 Clostridiales bacterium
CTCGCCATAATCTTCGCAAATTCATCGACAATAACCTGTTGCGAAAGAATGCCCATTGAATTCGTTTCGTGGTAGTGATTCTCGTCAAAACGATCCTTCGTGGTTGATAAAAACGGGTGTTTGGGATGCAGAACAAAATCATTCACCGGTACAACATACCCTGTCATATCGTTTGATACCCCGAACACAAGAAGATTTTCATCATCCGCCACTTCAACAAGGGACGGCGGGTTAATTTCCGCCCCTTTGCCCGTTGCGGATTTCTCGGCGGTCTGGTAACCGCCGTAAACTGCCTGTGTAAACATTTCGCCCGGGAGCATGAGTATTTGCTGCCTGCCAATTTTGATGTACGGCATTTCGGATTTGTTTGCAATGCCAACCTCTCCGCGGCTATCGGGGTACACATCGGTGTTCATCGTCCCCCTCATAGCAAGCAGGGTCAAAACACAGTTGTCTATAGGCATATAAAACGGTTGGCTTAAAATTGTTATTTCCGGCTTCAATTCCTCGTCGTTCTCTATGGACATGGCTGCTTCACCGAGCATTTTGCCCTGCTTTTTAATGTTTTCAACTTTGTCATCATCGTAATGCGCCACGTCAAGCGCGCCTATCGCACCAATACCGAACACGACATTTGCTCCGCAACCCGCCGAAACGGTTTCGCGCAGAAAATAGGGGTATTCGCCGCTGAGCAAACGGTTTTCGCCGCCCAGAGCGTTGGGGTGTCCGCCAAAGTTCATAATCCAAGTTTCGTTGCCTGCGGCATCGGGCACAAAGCGGAACCTGGTGAGCACGTCATGCAGTTTGCCGTGCAGTCTCTTGGTGAATTGAGCCCCCGGTAGACTGATGCTGCCCAAATACAGTTTGCCGGGTTCACGGTTTTGATAGGCTTTTTCGCATACTTCACATATCTTGTCAAAAAGCATGGTCATGTACGCCGGGTCTTTGCCGTCCGATGGCATACCGAGCAAATTGGGTTTGCCCCAATAGCCGACGGTATCAATGCCGGAATGGCTGTGCGTGCAGCTTATGTTGATGAATTTACACCCGGTTTTTTTACTGAAGCCATCAAGCATCCCGCGTATTTTTGTAACCTCAACCCTTGTCAGCCCGATTATATCGGCACTGACCCATACGAAGCCTTTTCCGCTGCCGCAATCAAGCCAGACTGCGCTGACAGACACCGGCGTAAGCACGCCCTCCATAATATGCCCGGAGCCGTGGCCGGCAATCAAATAAGTTTTTCCCACTTCTAAATCCGGCATTATTTCCGCACTTGCAAACCCGGAAAAGTACCCTTCCCCGTCTATCTTTTCGGGCTGAACTTCCGGTAGCTTCGGTGTTGTCATTTTTTTTGCCAGTTTTTTCCCGTGTCTTTTCGCAAGCGCGCAAACAGCCTTTGACGCAATGTCCATCATCTGCATATCATACCCTCAATTCTTAAAGTTTCATCGCTGTAATTATATCATACCGGTAAAGATAATCAACATTAGTATTGCTAAATACCCTGTCGCAGTCTTGTTTTAATATACTGTGTTTGGTATCATAGATACTATAAAAACATGAAAGGAATGGTTTTAAATATGGATATCGGTGTTGCCCTAATGGGCGGAACCTTTATGCCGGAGTTCAAAGGCGGTACCGCTACACAGGAAACGGCTTTTGACCGTCTTGTTGCCGGCTACCGTTTGGCGATGGAAATGGGTTATGATTATATTGAAGCCTCGGCCGGCGAGGTTCTCGCGCTTTCCGAGGAAGAGCTTAAGAAGCTTATCGAGATGAAAAAGAACGATGAATTCGCTTTGCGCTACGTAAACAGCTTTGTACGCGCGGACCTTAAAATATGTACGGAAAGTGCGAGCGTTTTGGAGGATTATGTGAACGGGGCCGTCCGCCGCATAGCGGCACTTGGCGCCGGCGTGATTGTTTTCGGCAGCGGCGTTGCGAGAAAACACCCCGAATCGATGACACACACCCAAGGGATGCAAAAGTTCATTCAGTTTTTAGGCTTGTGTTCAAAGGCTGCGAAGGAACACGGCATCAAAATAGCACTTGAGCCCCTCAACCATACCGAAACAAATATTTTGAATTCGGTGGCCGAGGGGGTGGAACTTGTCCGCCGGCTGAACAGGCCGGAAATCGTCCTTTTAGCGGATGCGTTCCATATGGCTATCGAAGGGGAAACAGCCGAGGTTATATTGGACAATGAGGACATCATTTCCCACCTGCATGTTTCCGAGGCGCCCGGTCGGGTATGCCCGGGGAAATTCGGCGGTGAATACTTGATAAAGCTTGGCGAGGAGCTTCTTGCGGCAGGGTTTTGCAAGGACGCAACAGTGGAATGCTGTTTTGACAGTTTCGAAAAAGAAGGGCCGGAAGCCCTTCGGTTTATAAAGGAGAAAATGTTATGAGCTTTGAACTCAAAAGAACGGGAAACGATGTGGATGTATTTCTGGATGGCAGACTTTTCACCTCTTGTGTGAACAGCGCCGAATATAAAGCACCGTTCATGGGCCCTGTTTTGACAAATGACGGCATCAACTTTACCCGCCCGGACCGTCGCCACAAAGAGCATCCGCACCAGCGATCTGTTTTCATCGGCATCGGTGATGTCAACGGCTATGATTTTTGGAATGAGCATGCGATACCGCTCGGGCTCATACGCGCCCAAAAGGTAAGCACATCAGGCGGCGGCGATACGGCAACCGTTTCGGTAAGCTCCATTTGGCAAGGTCGCAGAGGCAAAAAGTTCCTTGATGAGGAGCGCAAGTACAGCTTTTCCAAAGTCAGTGATACCTGCGTGAGGGTAGACATTGCCCTGAAATTGACAGCGAACTACGGCAATATCAACTTTGGAAAGACCAAGGAAGCAGGCCCACTCGGCATCCGCGTCGCAGACGAAATGATAGTGAAATGCGGCGGCAACTTTGCAAACGCCGAAGGCGGCGTGAACGAAGATGGTTGCTGGGGCAAGTCGTCACGCTGGTGTAATTACAGCGGCCTTGTCGAAGGTAAAAAAATCGGCATCGCGGCTTTTGACCATGCCGAGAACGAGCGCTACCCGACCGCATGGCATGTGCGCGATTACGGGCTGATGGCACTCAATAATTTTTATTTTAAAGGCGGATACAAGCTGCAAAAGGGCGAAAGCATCTTGTACAACTTCACCCTGTGTTTTTGGGAAGAGAGCTTTGACCCCGAAGCGTTCTGTTCTTCCATCTAAAAGATGAGCGCTTCGGGCAGAATAGCGTTTCCCACATTCTATAAAATTTGCAAACATTATTTTAAAAGGTAAAACTATGGATAATAAAGAGCACAAGCGGCGTGTCCGCTATAAAGGCACACACCCCAAAACATTTAAAGAAAAGTATAAGGAACTACAGCCGGAAAAATATGCCGACGATGTTGCAAAAGTGATCCGGCGGGGCAGTACGCCCGCCGGCATGCACCGTTCCATCTGCGTGCAGGAAATCTTAGAGTTCCTGCAAATTGAACCCGGACAAATCGGGTTAGACGCGACGCTGGGTTATGGCGGCCATACGTTAGAAATGCTTAAATGTTTAGATACAAAGGGCTGTTTATATGCCACCGATGTGGATTCTTTAGAATTGCCGCGTACCTGCGAACGCTTGGAAAAATTAGGTTATGGCGGCGAACTTCTTAAAATCAGGCAACTAAATTTTTCGGAGATAGATCAGATTTCGCTTGAATCAGGCCCGTTAAATTTTGTGTTGGCGGATTTAGGCGTTTCATCCATGCAAATCGATAACCCGGAAAGAGGTTTTTCGTTTAAGAAGGAAGGACCATTGGACTTACGCCTGGACCCCCAAAAAGGCCGGTCCGCGGCAGACCGATTAAAAACCCTTTCACAAGCTGAGCTGGAAGGGATGCTCACAGAAAATGCGGACGAGCCCTATGCCAAAGAAATCGCCCGCGCCATTATTGCCGCAATAAGAAAAGGCAGAGATATTGCCACCACCACACAACTTCAACAGCTTATTAAAGATGCGCTGAAGTTTATTCCGGAAAAAGAAAGAAAAGAGGCGATTAAAAAAGCATGCCAACGGAGTTTTCAGGCGTTGCGGATTGATGTAAACAGTGAGTTTGAAGCCTTGGATGCATTTTTGGAAAAGCTGCCTGCAGTCCTTTCCCAAGGCGGGCGCGTGGCCATACTCACCTTCCATTCGGGTGAAGACCGCCTTGTTAAAAAATCGTTTCAGCGTTTATTTCGTGAAGGGGTTTACAGCGAAGAGGCGCCCGGTCCTGTTCGGCCATCTTCGGAAGAATGCTATTCCAACCCCCGCGCACGTTCCGCTAAATTGCGTTGGGCTATAAAGGCATAACCACACTAAGCTATCACAGCTTCTTTTGCTATTTGAAAAAAGCAAAAGAAGCTGTTAAACTATACGTATACTTTTTATACTCATCCCGATTATAAAACCTCTAAACAAAACGGAGTTGTTAAGCCGGTTTTAATGAGGGGGCAGTATTAAGTGCTTGTAAGAAATGGGGACGGAAATTTTGTATAATTATTTTATTGAGGCTTTTACGGATTTTGGATTTAAAAAGCATGTAAATTTGATGGCTTACATCGTTTCGCTGTTTATAATTGCTGCTATATGTTTTGCGGTTCGATTTATTTTAAACTTTATCGTTGTAAGGCTCGTCAAGAGGGCAACAAAGAGGGCAAGCAATAAATGGGGCGAAATCCTATTAAGAAAAAAGACTTTCCATCGCATTTCATTTGTCGTTTTTCCTATTATACTTAATTTATTTGCCGACGATTTCCCAAAACATGCCGACTCTTGGGAAAAAGCAATCGAGATACTTTCAACGATAGTAGCTGTTCTGGTCGTCTCTGCACTCATCGATGCAATCAATGAAATCTATGGAAGCTACGAAATATCTAAAATCAAGCCTATCCGCGGTATTATGCAAGTAGCCAAGGTCATACTGTTTATCGTTAGCGGGGTCATACTGATTTCCCAGTTGATGGGCAAAAGCCCGTTGGTTTTACTCAGTGGGATAGGTGCCATGACAGCAGTTTCAACTCTGGTTTTTAAAGATGCCATTCTTGGTTTTGTAGCAGGCATTCAGTTAAGTTCAAATGATATGATACACATAGGAGATTGGATAGAAATTCCCGATCACTCTGCCAACGGAACAGTTGTTGAGCTTTCACTCACAACAGTCAAAGTGGAGAATTTTGACCACACAATAACAACCGTACCTGCCTATTCTTTGGTCTCGGAGTCGTTTATTAACTGGCGCGGTATGCAGAATGTGGGGGCAAGACAAATTAAACGCTACATCTATATTGATGCCGCAAAAATAATGCCCTGTGACGAAAAGATGATAGAAAGACTCAGCGAAATCCGTTTGCTTAAGGAACACATACAAAGCAAACTCATCGACATTGGCAACTTTAATGCATTCCACGGGTATGATCCGTCGGCACCTGTCAACGGCCGCCGCATGACCAACATCGGGCTTTTCCGGGCTTATATACTGGCATACATCAGACAACACCCCGGAATAAAAAAAGATATGACTGTCGTAGTGCGTCAATTAAGTTCAAACGGTACAGGGATACCGCTGGAAGTATATGCTTTCGCAAACACCGTTAGTTTCTCGGAATACGAGATGATTCAATCGGATATATTTGACCATTTGTATTCTATCGTTGGTGAGTTTGGTCTTTCGGTTTTCCAACAGCCCACCGGGAAGGATATTCGTGGTGGATTGACAACCGGTGTTTCACAGGGAGAAAGTTGCCGATAATTACGCCCTCAGTGTACCACGAAAACCTCTGCCGCCATAATAAGATTCCACGCCGTTGTGATATATAAAAACTTGTCCGTAGCGGTAATCGGCAA
>JAAYFA010000330.1 GCA_012728445.1 Clostridiales bacterium
ATCTTGAAGCGTTCGTTTTCAGCCGTTACCGCATGCGGTATTTCAGCGGGCATAACTATACTCTGTCCCGCCCGCAGCGTATATGTACCGTCGCCCACTGTAACAGATGCGCAACCGTCTAAAATATACACAAGTGCGTCGCCGCTCGATTCATGCGTACTTATTTCCTCTCCCGCGTCAAATGCAAACAGTGTTATGCTCACAGCTTTATTCTGAACGAGAGTGCGGCTTACTATCTGTCCTTGCTGGTACGCCACGAGCGATGACAGCTCCAAAACCTTTTCAAAATCAATATTCTTCAAAAACTTATCAGCCATTCTGATACCATCCCTTCTGCCTTTGTTTTTTATATCTGTGTTTTTTAGTATATAATAAAAACAAATAAAAGACAACTGTTTAATATTGATAATATACGCCTTAGCGAGACTCCGGCAACGTGCCGTTTTTTAAAAATATACTCGTTTTGCCCCCCGGTTATCTTCACTCTTGTAATACGTAAAATAATATTGTATAATATAGCAAAGTTTGGAGGGTTTATAATGAAAATAATACAAAGGCGAGCTATCTCGGTATTTCTTGCGATTTGCATCGTTGCCGGAGCGTTTTCCGTAATGGGTTACGCCTCTAACGGTTACGCAAATCCTGAGATCATAACGGTCTCCTCATATGACGACTTAAACAACCTGAACAAAAACGTGCCGGTTGTTTCGGTCAACGGCCTCGGTTGCTCTATTTACAAGGGGCTGCTCACCTCTGAAAGTGAGAGCGACTATGTTCAGATTTGGGCGCCTCCCACCGATGTTATTACAGAGGTTGTCGCCCTTCATGGCGTTGAGCTTGCGGCAAGCCTTATAACAGAGGATTATGATAAACTGGGAACAGTGCTGTGCGAGGCAATGCTCCCTCTTTTCGGCGAGCTTGCCTGTGATAGCAACGGCGTTCCCAACCCCGATACAGGCATAAAGCCCAGCGAAAGAACGGTTGAGCCGGCCCTTGGCTACGGATATTCTGAACGCTATCAGTTTGAGTATGACTGGCGTCTTGATATGCATACAATTGCGGCGCAGCTTGACGAATACATAAACGAAGTGCTTGAAGTAAACAAAGCCGACCAAGTAGCCCTGACCGCCATGAGTATGGGAAGCTGTATTCTGACAACATATCTTTACGAGTATTATTACACCAATCCCGATTACGCTTCCCGCAACCACATCAGCGCCGCGGTATTCGTAGCCGGCGGTATGAACGGAATTGCCGCTTGCGGCGACCCCTTTTCGGGCAATATAAATATAGACTCCACTTCACTTATGCGTATGCTTGCCGAGCTTTGGATTAAAGACGACACGATGAAGGTTGTTTACTATATGCTTGAACTGCTCTACTCCGCCGGACTTATAGATTCTGTAACCGACTATGCCAATAAGGTAGTTGATAATACAATCGATAAGCTTATCGATAACGGCGTACTAAAAACAATCGGCACCATTCCCGGTTTTTACGCTCTTATGTCGGAGTCGGAATACGAGGCATGCGAAGCGTATATTTTTAATACCGACGAGAAAAAAGCTGAGTTTTCCGGACTCCTCGAAAAGAACCGCTATTATCACGACAGCGTACAGTCAGTAAACCGCAATATAATTGAAAGGCTTCTTGACGACGGGATTAAAACGGCTGTCATAGCTCAATATGGCTACACAATGGCGCCTATTACATCCGATAATAACAGGATGTCGGACGGTGTTATCACAACCGCCGCAGAAAGCTTCGGCGCTACATGCGCAGAGGTTGACGGCACTTTGGGTGATGATTATGTTCAAGCGGTCTCCTGCCCCTGCGGAAAAAGTCATATTTCTGCGGATAATCAAATAGACGCGTCCACCTGTGCATTTGCGGACATAACATGGTTCGCTAAAAATCTGCGTCATACGGACAGCGCGCGGTTTTTTGCCAATCTTATAGATTTAGTCGTTTATGCAGACGAGCAGACAAACGTCTTTACATATACTGAATTCCCTCAGTTTATGGTCAGCTTTGACGACGAAACCCTTGAACCTCTCACTGCCGAAAACGCAGGACCTGATATTCTTCCATATGAGCAGACAACGCTCATTTCAAAGTTAATCGAAATAATTGAGATGCTTATAAACTTCATAATGTCAATCACCGCCGGATAACAGCGCTTTATCTCATCTCACACTTATTAAGCTTAAAAACATAGATCAAAGCCTTGTATATCAGCGAAATCCGTTGATATACAAGGCTTTTATGTGCTTATTCCACGAAAAGACAAACATCGAAAACTGCCCGTTTTTACGGCATCCGGCAGTTGTCTTTTCTTACTGTCATAAGTGTAGCACAGAAGTGCCATAAAGTCAATGAATTACGGCATTTTGTATGTGTCAAGTAAACGTGGGCAAAAATATTTCAGCACTCAAAACTGATAAGATTGATAAAATTGTCCGCCACCCTTGACAGTCTGATTTTAAAATGCCAATAAGTGTTTGCCGACGGTGAAAAACTCAAAAATACACGGTTTTTCTCAAGTCGACAGTCCGATTGTAGCATTTTAAAATCAGCCGGTAAAGGGCAAGCCGCTTTGGCGGTGGCTAGCTTTGCCTCGGGCTCAAAATCTAAAAATACACAACATTAGAATTTAAGATCCGAAAACGGTTTGATTTTAAAGAGTCCCTTTGCCCAGGGTAGGTTCGGAATTGGGGCTGATGCATATCCATTGTAACCACTACCCACGGAACACAACGATTTTGCTGCCGTCAAAGGGCTCTTTATCTCTTGAGAATATGTTTCTCCTAGCACTATCGGTGTAATATTTGCTATGGTTTCGTTCAAACATTTGCTTGCCTTGAGCGTCAGAAGTTTTGCGAGGTTGTTGCCCCCTTTGATACTCCAGTTTGCCCGCCGGCCTTTCATTCGGTTCCCGATTATCGTGAAAATATTGCTTTCCATTGTTCCCATGTTTCTGTATTCTAAACCTTCTTTGGCTTCCGGGATGTCAAGGCCTCTGCGGTTGTAGCAAACAAGTCCCTCTTTGTTGTTTGTAAAATATTTTAGTAATTGTTCAAGATCTTCTTGCTGCTTCATATCCTCAACGCTGTTTCGCACTGCTTCAATGTACTCAAGCATTCCTTCGGTATCCTCGCTGTATAGAAATTCGAAAATTTGAGTTCGTATTTCTTCATCCTGCACATATTCCCGTATCGCTTTGTTTCTGTGAAAAGGATCCAGCTGATAAAACGCATTTTCGCCCTTTATGCTTCGCTTTATCCACTTCGCTCCATCGCCGTTAAGAACGCGCATTAATATCTCGTCAACGTTGTACTTTTCTGCTATGGCTCCTTCTTTCCTGACACAGAATTTATCTGCCTTTTCAATACTCGCAACGGCTACTTTGTTTGACAGTTCGTATCGATTTTTCCCGGTTTTCTCGCAACCTTCATAGGCAATGGCCACTTTCATTTCCGCTTTTTTGCCGTTTTCTTTTCTATCCTTACCCTGTAGATTCAGGTACACGCCATCTTGTTCCTCAAACAAGACCTTTGTTTCAAGTTTCCCCTTACCGGCGCTTCGCTCTGCAGCTTTAGCATTTTGCAGTTCGCGGTTGTCCAACTTTCTTCCCAATGCCTGCACTACGTTCCACACGCCCGTCTGACTGACCCTTTGTCCTGTCAGCTCGCTGATCATTTCGGAGGTTCCTCGATATGTTGCTTTACATATGCTTTCGGCTATTTTTTCAGCTAAAAG
>JAAYFA010000082.1 GCA_012728445.1 Clostridiales bacterium
GGGTAGGGGTGGTCATCCACCACGGGTACACTTTTGCCGATGAGTTTTTCAATATCTTTAAGCAGCGATTTTTCTGCAAAATCACAAAACGAGAAGGCTATACCGCCAAGTCCGGCCCGACCGGTGCGGCCGATACGATGGACATAAGTCTCCGGCACTTCCGGCAGTTCGAAGTTAATAACATGCGATAATTCGTCGATATCGATGCCTCTTGCGGCGATATCCGTCGCCACCAATACTCGCGTGCGCTTGGCCTTAAAGTCGTTGAGTGCAGCTTGGCGGGCGTTCTGCGACTTGTTGCCATGGATAGCCGCCGCATTGATATCCGCTTTGATGAGTTCCTTAACAACTTTATCCGCCCCATGCTTGGTGCGAGTGAAAACCAGTGCGGAGGCAATCTTCTTGCTCGTTAATAAATAAATCAGCAAATTGGTTTTATTGACCTTGTCGACAAAATAAAGATGTTGGTCTATCATTTCCACCGTCGGGGATTCCGGCGTAATGGAAATCCTCACAGGATTATTCAGAAGGGTGCTTGACATTTTAGAGATTTCCGGCGGAATTGTTGCGGAAAAAAGCAGTGTTTGTTTGACCGTCGGTATTTTTGCGATAACTCGCTTGACATCATTGATAAAGCCCATGTCCAACATACGGTCTGCTTCGTCTAGAATGAATATCTTAAGGTAGGACAAATCGACAATCCCTTGGTTGATTAAATCGTTGAGTCTGCCCGGGGTGGCAACCAACACGTCCACACCATTTCGCAACTGTATTTCGGACGGCTTTTGGGAAACACCGCCGAATATGACGCAATAACGTAAAGTGGTGTTGCGCCCGTATGTGCAAAAACTGTCAAAAATCTGAACGGCCAGTTCTCTTGTAGGTGTCAAAATCAATGCTCTGATTTTGCGTTTGACGGCGGGGTTGAGCCTTTCCGCCTGGAGCCGCTGAATGGTCGGCACCGCAAACGCTGCCGTCTTCCCCGTACCGGTTTGTGCGCAACCCAATAAATCCCTGCCCTCGAGCACCGGCGGAATCGCCTGCTCCTGTATAGGGGTTGGTTCGGTATAGCCCTCCTGCTCCAACGCTGCAAGAATTTTATAATGGATGTTTAAGTCTTTGAATTGCATAGTTTCTCCTTATTGATTTCTTTATTACAAATAATAACACATTGTTCTAATTTAGTCAAAATTCTAAATCCAAGAAAAGCTTGTTTTGTGCGCTGTAGTCAGCTCTCAAAACAAGCTCTCCTATATAAAACAAGACTATTTCACCAGTGAAAACTTCACAATCAGCGTAGCAAAAACAATGGAGGCCATGGAAAGCAGTTTGATGAGGATATTAATAGAAGGCCCTGCGGTATCTTTGAAGGGATCCCCTACCGTGTCACCCACCACGGCCGCCTTGTGGGCATCGCTACCCTTGCCACCAAGTTCGCCGGATTCAATATATTTTTTGGCATTATCCCACGCACCGCCGGAGTTTGCCATCATCACCGCTAGAATAAAGCCTGTGACAGTCGCGCCCGCAAGCAAACCCGCAACACCGTTGACGCCCAACAATAACCCGACCCCCAGCGGGAAAACGATGGCGAGCAAGGCGGGTACAATCATTTCCCTTTGCGCGGCTTTGGTGCAGATAGCCACGCATGTTTCGTAATCCGGTTCCGCAGTCCCTTCCATTAAACCAATGATTTCTTTAAACTGCCGCCTGACTTCATAAACGATGCTCATGGCGGCCCGCCCGACGGCGTTCATGGTAAGTGAAGAAAAGAGGAACGGCAGCATGCCACCGATGAATAAACCAATTAGAACATTCGGATTGGTGATACTCAGGTCAAACACATATTCCGGTTTAATAATTTTAATTTGATCCACATACGACGCGATAAGCGCCAGAGCCGTAAGTGCCGCGGAACCGATGGCAAAACCTTTGCCTGTGGCGGCCGTGGTATTGCCGAGCGAATCGAGTGCATCCGTGCGGGCCCTCACCTCTTTGCCGAGGTGTGCCATTTCGGCAATTCCGCCGGCATTATCCGCCACGGGACCATACGCATCAGTCGCGAGCGTGATGCCAAGAGTGGAGAGCATCCCAACAGCGGAGAGCCCGATGCCGAAAAGGCCGTGGTCAAACGAGGTGCCACCACCGGACACATGGTAGCTAACATAAATTGAGACGCAAACCACCAGCACCGGGAAGAGTGTTGACAGCATCCCAAGCGACAGACCGCTGATAATGATCGTAGCGGGGCCGGTCTGCGATGCCCTTGCGAGATTCTGAGTCGGTTTATAGGTATCCGACGTATAATACTCCGTAAAATATCCGATTAAGATGCCTGCCATAAGGCCCGATAATACGGCGCCGTACACCCCAATATTCTCTTTGCCAAGCATATAATAAACAAGTGGAAAAGCAGCAATGGCAATCACAACAGCGCTGAGCCAAACGCCGCGCCTAAGCGCCATAAGCAGGGTTTTTTGGTCGGCATTCTCTTTGGTCTTGACGAAAAAAGTGCCCAAAATGGAGGCCAAAATGCCGATAGCCGCCATGACCATCGGTATGGCAACACCTTTGAACCCGTGACCTGCCGCAACGGCCAGAGCGCCGGTGGCGACGATCGAGCCTACATAGGATTCGTACAAATCTGCGCCCATGCCCGCCACATCGCCGACATTGTCGCCCACGTTGTCCGCAATAACGGCGGGGTTACGTGGGTCATCTTCCGGTATGCCCGCTTCCACCTTACCCACTAAGTCCGCACCGACATCCGCCGCTTTGGTGAAAATGCCGCCGCCCACACGGGCAAACAGAGCCATAGAGGAAGCGCCCATGCCGAACGTTAGCATTGCGGAGGTGATGGCCTGAATACGCAGGGCTTCGTCCGCGATAATTCTAACGCTACCATACCAAAAATTGAGAAAATAAAACCAGATAGAAATGTCCAACAGCCCTAAGCCGACAACAACAAAGCCCATCACGGCACCGGATGAAAAAGCGACTTGCAAGCCGGAATCCAAACATTTCCCTGCAGCGTTGGCTGTTCGCGCATTTGCAGCTGTAGCGATTTTCATCCCAATAAAACCGGAAAGTCCGGAGAAAAATCCGCCGGTCAAAAATGCGAACGGCACGAAAGGAGTCAGGAATTTAAAGCTTGCCAAAACAATAAGGATGATAAACATCCCTCCGAAAAACAGGGCCACCCCTCTGTATTGAATTCTTAAATAAGCATTCGCACCTTTGCGAATAGCGCCGGAGATTTTTACCATCAGTGCATTGCCCTGAGGAAGGCGCATCACTTTCCACGCGAGATAGGCCGCAAAAACCAGTGCTGTCAGGGCACTGATCGGTGCAAGGAGCGTGATCTTTTCCATACATTTTCCTCCAATTTTTAAGATAAGGAAACATCCAAACACGACCACAAAGATTAATTGTTTGGACTAAATTAACAACAGTATAGCAACAGTTTTGTAAAAAGTAAACATTTTTTTACAATTTTCGCGATTTCTGTTTCGTCTTTGCAATTGACACCGCAGGTGCGTAATGTTACAATGAAATTAATTCAAGATGGTTATTTTGGTCAAATATTTGACTACAACTTTTACCAAGCTTGAATGCTTATTGCGAGCAACCCGCTGAAGGAGAATTTTATGAAAAATAGATGCGTCATCATCGCCGGTTCCCCCGTGTTTTCGGGTTTTGATAAACTGGATGGCGACTACGTCATCGCTGCCGACAGCGGCTTGACGCATGCCCTTGCAGCAGGCGTTCGGCCCGATTTGCTGATCGGTGATTTTGACTCTTTAATCGGAACCGTTGATGATACCATAAAAACGATAAAAGCACCGGTAATAAAAGATGATACGGATACCATGCTCGCCGTAAAATACGCCTTGGCAAACGGTTTTAGCCGCTTTTTATTGCTGGGCGCCACCGGCGGGCGGCTTGATCACCAAACGGCAAATATCGCAGTCTGCGCTTATATTGCCGAACAAAGCGGAGTTTGTGAAGTGCGAGACGGTACGAACAGTATCTTTGCCATAAAAAACAGCAAAATCACACTGAACAAAAAGAAAGATTGGTCGGTTTCGGTCTTTTCGTACACCGACAAGTCGGAAGGCGTCTCCCTGACGGGGCTAAAGTACCCATTAGAGAACCAAACGTTGACCAGCACCTTCCCCATCGGGGTGAGCAACGAGTTTGCGGCCGATAAAGCTACCGTCGAAGTAAGAGAAGGCATTTTGCTCATCATCTTGTCGGATATGGGAAATCGCTAAATACAAATAATAGAGAATAAACAGTAAGCGCTTGCGGTCGATACGCAAGCGCTCTTTTTATCATGTTTTGTTATCCGATTTAACCGATTAGCTACACTTTGCATTATACACTTTGCCGACAGCGTTCAGGTTTTCGATTAATATATTCAGTGAACTTAACATCAGTACAATCCCGAGTAAGTACATCACTATACTGTAAAGAGCTATTATCAGCGCCACATCCGGCGGGATATGCCAGGCGTTAACCATTTCCCTGAGCACAACGTCACTATAGCCCGCAAATGTCACCGCATATTTTCCGCTTGCCAAAGATGCCGTGCCGCCTGAAGAGGAGCCGAAAGCCATCAAAAAAGACCCGAGAATATATTTTATTAAAACCGATCTGCCGCCTTGCTTTATGCTCAGATTATAATCGGGGGCGACTGATTGCAGCCTTTCGCCTTGCCTGTACAGCCAAAACAAATAGTAAATGCCGCAGGTGAGAAAACTCAGCAGTATGACGACAATCACATTTGGGCTTCTTTTGCCGTCGCAAACACAGACTTCGTTGATATCGTTAATATACGCCCACCAAAAGAAGAACCCGTAAATACCGCAGGTAAGAAAAGACAGGACGATTAGTTTCGCTAGGCTGCGCTGTTTAATCATAATGGCCTCCCGTTTGTATTCAATGCCTTTTAAGTCAATGACGTTTCTAACTTATTTCTCGTTCTTTGCCGAGCAAAGTATTCTTTTTAGACCAGTAGCTCCGATAACGGCGACTGCCGAGAGGACCGGGTTTTATTATTTTTGACCACTTTGCGTAAAACTCCGTTTCCTGCCGCAGAGCGAATTCCGACAGCTCTGCCACGGCGCCGGCACTGTGCGCATTGACTGCGACGCCGGCAACAAAGCTTTGTTCCAAGGCGTCCCGCTCCACATAGTATTCCGGCGGTAGGGTTGTCCCAATAAGCCCCCGAATAAAGCGCTCATGTGTCAGCCAGTATTCCTGTGCCGCCTTGTCCTTCGCGGCAAAAACAGGCGCACAGGGCTTGTTGCCAAAGAGATAAGGTTTAAACAAGCTTACACAGGGGGTTGAACCGCCCGTAAGCCATACCATCGGTGCAGCGGTGCCTTTTAATTCCACCACCATGCTTTGCGTTGTGTGGTCGCCCACCAGACCGCCCGCATGCATGCAGACACTGTCCACACTGCCTTGTGCGAACGGGTTTTTAACCTTTGGCCGGTGTTGTCTAAGTGACTGCATCAGCCCCAAAACGTCCGTGTCAGCATCAAGCTGCGCCTGCGTGCAGTCACGTCTTTTTTTAGCGCCGGCAAAAAAGGTAAACAAGGGGTCTTGGTTTTTCGCAGCAAAATCAATACTTTCGCCGCTGTAAGCATCGGCATCACTGCCCAAGTTCAGCATGTTGGAAATGCTTGCTCGCGGCAACGCTTTATAGGCCCATTGCTTGCCGACCGTGTCCAACACAAACAAATCATCTTTATCAATAATCAAAAAAGCGTTGTCATACTCGAATTTGTGGTCAAAGCCGCAGTTGCCGCCCTGGCCGTAACGCTCAAGCAGTGCAATAACGGTGTCGAGCGCCTGCTTTGCGGATTCGGCACGTTCGAGCGCTAAGCGCAGCAGGTCCATACCGGTCAGCGCCGGTGCGCCATATTTGCCCTTGGTAAATACTGCCTCGTTGCCGATGACCACGCCGCAGTCATTCACGCCCATCTCCCCGCCCCACATCCATACCGGGCGCGAAAGCAGCATGGCACGGGTTTCCTGTACTTGCTCAACTTCAATATAAGTTGCTTTAAGTGTTTTTTCGTTAGGTTTCGCCGCAGGAAAAAATTCGACAACCTGAGGCTCGTTGGGGCTGCGGTCGCTGTTTTTGGCGAAAAAGGCCGTGCCATCAATTTTGTGGCTGATCCCTATCGTATCCCACATATAAATACCCTCCTATTTATTGTTTGCTTTGATGATAATTATATCAGTCTGCGCCGCATTTCGCAAACGTTCCCGTATTAAATATCTGCAAATGAAAACCGGCTGCCACAAAGACAGCCGGTCGATTTAACTGGTTTTACGTCGTATTACTTTTTCTTCCCAAAGATTTTTATGACAAGCACCGCGACACCAAATAGAGCGGCAATGATTACGACGATGATAATCGCTTTTTTGGTTGTAACGTTCTTTTTTTCAGCATCCGGCTTATCCATGACATTACCATCCTCGTCCACCGTTTCATAAATGAGTGTCGTTTCATAAACCGTCGAACCGGCTTCATCCGTCACAAAAATTTTTGAGCCGTCCTCACCTGTCACATACTCCGTCCCTACTACCTTTTCGTAAACGACCGTCGTTTTGTAGACCGTTGACCCGGCGGCATCTTTCTCGGTAACTTTTGAGCCGTCCTTGTCCGTAACAATTTCCGTCCTTGCTACCGTTTCGTAAACAACGGTTGTTTTGTAAGCCGTCGAACCGTCTTTATCCTTCTCGGTAACTTTTGAGCCATCTTTGTCCGTAACAATTTCTGTCCTCGTTGTGGTGGGTCTTGTAGTTGACTCCACGCTTGGTTTTTCCGTTGTGGTCTCACCGGGTTTTGTTGGTAGGGTTGTATCCGGATTTGTGACCGGCACAGTTGTTGGCTGTTCGTCCGCCAGAGGTAGTTTTTTATCCGCACCGGAAAAATCGTATTTGAAGTCATAAATAGTCGAGCTACCGCTCGAGGAAAGATCGGTCTCTTTTTCGCACTTTGCAAAATATCCATCGACCGTGGTATTACCGGGAACTCTGAACCAACGGGCATCCATCCAAATGCGGGCATTGGCATCTTTCCCAATCGCTTTCAAAACGGTGAGATCAAACTGGAAAATCCATTCACCGGAAATAACTTCGGGATGCCCCCCGTTTGCCGAATTGCTGTTGGCCTGAACACTCGCTTTTACTGCTTGATACACCGTATGGTTTTCAGACGGTTCAAACAAACGCCAAGCAAAAGCTGTGCTTGGGATAATCGTTGAGCCACTAAATCCAACGCCGGACTGAGCATAGTAGTTGTTGGTCTTATTAACGGTAAAAGCCTTCGTGTTTGTACCTACTATTGAAAAATAGCTTTTGTCGAACATCGCTACATAACTGGATGACCCGCATAAAAAGTCGCTTTTTGGGATAATACGCACGGTTAGAATATCGCCGGCTTTGTAGGTTTGACCTTTTGCGATTGGTGTAAACGTATCCCCTGATTTTGTGCCGATCTCAAGATCGACATTTACAGATAGTTTCTTTCCATCGTCCAAAGCAGCCGATACATTCAAAACCCGAGAAAACGCTACAACCGAAAACACCCGTGTAAACGCTAATATAAACGATAACACTTTTTTCATGGCAACTCCCCCTTTATTTGTTCTACTTAATTATATACTATTATCTATACACATTGCAATTACAATCTATTTTACAGACTGCTAATGTCCACAGTGGCGCGCCTTTGTGCGGCAAGCTCAACGGCCTCGATAACCTGCGAGCACTTGACGCCGTCGGCAAAGTCCGGTGAAGCAGGGGTGTTATTAACAACACACTCAAAAAACTCAAACATCTCATGCACAAAGGTATGCTCGTATCCGATCACATGCCCTGTCGGCCACCATGCGCTCATATAGGGGTGAATGCCTTCGCTTGCTTGAATGAGTCGGAAGCCCTGCAAGCCGGCCTCGTCCCCTGCGCTGAAATACTGTAGTTCGTTCATGCGCTCAAACACAAATTTTAAGCTGCCTTTGTCGCCGTTTATCTCGATAGATAAATCATTTTTGTGCCCCTGAGCAAAACGGGTTGCCTCAAAAACGCCCAAGGCGCCGTTTTCAAACTCTGCAACAAATACGGTGCCGTCGTCCACATCCACCTCGCCCCGTGGGGCATCCTCTTTCGCACTGGCGGAAAGGCCGGTCATCTCCTGCACCATGGGCCTGCTTTTAATAAAAGTTTTCTGCATGCCCATCACGCTTTTAAAGTCACCGACAAGGTAACGCGCTAAGTCAATAAAATGCGCGCCAAGGTCGCCAAGCGAGCCGGAGCCGCAAATTTCTTTTTGAAGACGCCAAATCAGCGGGAACTCCGGGTCGATGATGAAATCCTGCAGATACGAGGCGCGGACATGGCGGATGGTACCGATTTTACCGGCGTCGATCATATTCTTCATCAGCCGCACAGCGGGCGCAAAACGGTAGTTGAAGCCGATTTGATGCCGAACGCCATTTTTGGTGACGCTTTCAAGCATTTCGCGCGCATCGTCCAGCGTAAGCGCAAGGGGTTTTTCGCAGAAGATGTGCTTGCCGTTTTCTGCCGCGGCAAGAGCGATAGACTTATGCGCGTTGGAGGGCGCGGTGATGTCTATGACATCAATATCACTGCGTGTCACCAGTTTTTCCCAAGAAGTTTCGTAGCCGTCCCAGCCAAATTTTTCCGCGGCTTTTTTCACCGCGGCTTCGTCTCTGCCACAGATTGCCTTTTTATTGACCTGTGCACTGCAGTCAAAAAA
Source organism: Clostridiales bacterium (assembly GCA_012728445.1). Lineage (GTDB taxonomy): Bacteria > Bacillota > Clostridia > Oscillospirales > Acutalibacteraceae > UBA1447. The sequence goes on from JAAYFA010000082.1 coordinate 8,798, forward strand.
CATACCGAGCCTGCTCAATGCATTGCTGTGCGCTTTGCCCATAAACTTATAGCCGACCATCCCTACATTAATTTCTTTCATACTATAAGACTCCTTTCACGCAACCATCTTAAACTACTTAGTGACATTTTACTACAAAAAAGTGTAAATGAAAAGAATCTGTGCAAAGTTTCTGCTCGGTTTCCGTAACAGGGCGGCGTTCGGGAAGACCGCACGGGTATACGCGATGATCGCTGCCGAGGAATGTGTCTTTTTTGATGTAAAGCTACTTCACTTTACAGGCATTTGCTTATATTTGTTCAGACTTTCAATATTCTTGCTGTGACATATAAAAAAATTGGAAATTCCGATAGAATACGATGTCTTTTATTGTAATATAGACAAATAACATACATAAAGTTCGTTTAAAAACACAATAGGTTGTGGTCTAATTTTGATTGACACAACATATTGTAAGATGTATAATGGGCATACAAAACTTTTGGAGGAGAATTTCATGTTTGTTGAGATCTATAAAAGAGACCGAAGAGTAGAGCCTTTCGAAAAAATTAAGATTACGAAGGCTATTTTTAAGGCCGCCATTTCCTGCGGCGGTGAAGATGAAGACCTTGCCGGAGCCTTAACGGAAGAGGTCATCGTGCTCGCCGAAAAGAAGTACGGAGATACGATTCCCGATGTCGAAGGGATACAAGATATTGTCGAAAAAGTTCTTATTGAGAACGGTCACGCCCGCACGGCGAAGGCCTTCATTCTTTATAGAGAAAAACGACGTGGCGCACGCGAAATTAATGCACTCATCGGTGCAACCATCGATATGTTCGGCGACTACCTGGGTGACAAAGACTGGGGCATTAAAGAAAACGCCAATATGCAAAAAAGTGTTAATGGGCTGAACAATTATGTGCGTGAAACATTTACAAAAAAATACTGGCTGCACGAAATTTATCCCGACGATGTACGTGATGCACACGAGAGCGGCGCCGCGCATATACATGACCTCGGCTTTTTCGGCCCCTACTGTGCGGGCTGGGATTTGAAACAGCTTTTGACAGACGGCTTCGGCGGCGTTGAGGGCAAGGTAGAAAGCAAACCCGCCAAACATCTGCGTTCGTTTTTAGGGCAGATTGTCAACTCTACCTTTACCACCCAGGGCGAAACCGCAGGTGCGCAAGCCTGGAGTTCTTTTGACACCTACTGTGCGCCTTTCATCTATTATGATAACCTTACCTTTGACCAGGTCAAACAGGGCCTGCAAGAGTTTATATTCAACATAAACGTCCCGACCAGAGTCGGATTCCAGTGCCCATTTTCAAACCTTACTTTTGATATTAAGGTGCCGAGCACGCTGAAAGACGAGCCTGTCATTATTGGCGGCAAGAAGATGGATAAAACCTACGGCGATATGCAGGAGCAAATGGACATACTCAACCACGCTTTTTGTGCGGTCATGCTGGAGGGCGATGCCAAGGGCAGGGTTTTCACCTTCCCCATCCCGACAATCAACATCACAAAAACCTTTGACTGGGACAGCCCCGTTGTAGACGACTTTATGCGCATCACCTGCAAATACGGCATCCCCTACTTTGCGAACTACGTAAACTCTGACCTCTCGCCCGAGGACGCGGTTTCCATGTGCTGTAGGCTACGCATTGACACCAAAGAACTGCGCAAGCGCGGGGGCGGACTTTTCGGCTCCAACCCCATGACAGGTTCCATTGGCGTGTACACCATCAACCTGCCGCGTATCGGCTACGAGAGCAAAACAAGAGCGGAGTTCTTTGAAAAATTGGAAAACGTTGCCACGCTGGGCAAGGTTTCGCTTGAGATCAAACGTAAAGTTCTTGAACAGCAGACAGAGCGCGGCTTGTATCCATACTCCGCAAACTATCTGCGCGAAATCAAGAAAAACGGCGGCGAATATTGGACCAACCACTTTAACACGATTGGGCTCATCGGCATGAACGAGGCTTGCCTGAACTTTTTGGGCAAAGACATCGGCAGTGAGGAAGGCTTAAAGTTTTCAATCAGTGTGATGGAATATCTGCGCATATTGATGCTTGAATTCCAAGAAGAAACCGGTCATTTTTATAACCTGGAAGCAACACCGGCCGAGGGCACAAGTTACCGCCTCGCAAAGCTGGACAGAGAAAAATACCCCGACATCATCCAAGCGGGCGACAAAGAGCCGCTGTACACCAACTCCACTCAGTGGCCGGTAGAATACACGGATGATATTTTTGAGTGCATGGATTTGCAAGACGAGTTGCAGTCGATGTACACGGGCGGCACGGTACAGCATCTATACCTCGGCGAACGGATTGATGATATTGAGGTTTGCAAAACCCTTATCCGCGACGTGTTTATGAAATACAAAATGCCCTACATCTCCATAACACCGACCTTCAGCATCTGCAACAACCACGGTTATATAGCCGGCGAGCATTTTGAGTGCCCGGACTGCGGCGAAGAAACGGAAGTATGGAGCAGAGTCGTCGGTTACCTGCGCCCGGTGAAAAACTACAACTCCGGCAAAAAAGAAGAATATATGCTGCGGAAAAAGTTTGTCGTCTAGGTAGAGGGAACATTGTTCGCCTGAGAAATAGTTGGGGAACGATTGAGAACAATGGAGAAACAATGAGAGAACGAGCAACAAGGTGAAAATTACGGGGGCGGTTTTGATACCGCCCCGATTGCTTTTCGCCCGGTTGATACGGAAGGAATTATTCCACTATGAAAATCGCGGGCTTTGCAAAAACATCTTTTTTGGACTACCCGGGCAAAATTGCCTGTGTGGTCTTCACCCCGGGTTGCAACATGAAATGCGGCTACTGCCATAAGAAACACATCTTAACCGGTGACACGCCCTTAACAGACAATGCGGATGTGTTTGACTACTTAATAAAACGAAAAGATATGCTGGGTGCGGTTGTGATAACGGGCGGCGAACCAACCTTGCAACCTTGCCTGACAGAATTTATAAAGAAAGTAAAGCAGCTTGGGCTTTGCGTCAAACTGGACACCAACGGCACAAACCCCGCCGTTCTTAAAAACTTGCTGGCGAAAAATATGCTTGATTATGTTGCGATGGATGTGAAAGCCCCGCTCGACAAGTATTGTGAAGTGGCCGGCTGCCCGGTCGATGTGAACGCCATCACGGCAAGCATCGACATCCTCAAAAACAGCACGGTTGCGTATGAATTCCGCACCACTTTCGCACCTGCTCTGAGCACGCAAGACATCGTGGCGATTGGTGCGCTCATAAACGGCACGAAAGCCTACTACCTACAACAATACAGGCAAGTCCCCGGCGAAGCGCCCCCACATACCCGCGAATATGTAAAACAAACTGCCGAAATGCTGAAAGAAGTTCTCGGGGTTTGTGAGGCAAAAGGCGTTTAAAACAGCTTGTCAAACCGGTAATTTCAGATGCACATATTTTTATGTGCATTTTTTAATTTTAATGGTATAATGAGCTATCCGAAACGTGACTTAGTCACGGAAGAATAGCCCTCCGGCGACTATAATAATTAGGGTTTAATTCTGGGGACCAAGCTAAAAATTCAGCGCAAAACGAGCAACCACAAAAACAGCCTTTTCGAATCTTATAGATGGAAGGAAGTTCTTTTTATGAAAACACTTATTGTCGGAGGTGTCGCAGGCGGAGCGACAACGGCCGCAAGGCTGCGCAGACTGGACGAGCATGCGGAAATTATCCTGTTTGAGCGCGGGGAATACATCTCTTTCGCAAACTGCGGGCTGCCCTATTATATCGGCGGCGAAATCAAGGATAAATCCGCTTTAACACTTCAAACGCCGGAAAGTTTTAATGCACGGTTTAACGTGGATGTGCGTGTATTCAGCGAAGTGATCGCTATTAATACTGCGCATAAAACAGTTGAAGTAAAAAACCATATAAAAGGCGAAATCTATACCGAACACTACGACACCTTGGTATTGTCGCCCGGCGCCGCACCCATTAAGCCAAAAATCGACGGTATTGACAATAACAAAGTGTTTACGCTGCGCAATATACCGGACACATACCGCATCAAAGATTACATTGATCAAAAAGCCCCTAAAAAAGTTGTTGTTGTCGGCGGGGGTTATATCGGCATTGAAATGGCCGAAAGCCTCAGCCACGCGGGGCTTGAGGTCACGGTTGTAGAGCTCATGGACCATGTGATAGCAACCATCGATTACGATATGGCGTGCGATGTGCACAACCACCTGCGCCAAAAAGGCGTCAACCTAATTCTCAAAGACGGCGTTAAAGCAATTGAAGACAACGCCGACGGCTTAAAAGTTACCCTTGGCCGCGGCGAAATATTCTGTGATATGGTCATCCTTTCCGTCGGCGTGCGCCCGGAAAGCAACCTTGCCGTTCAGGCCGGTTTAAGCGTAAACCCGCGCGGCGCAATCGTTGTAAATGACCGGATGCAAACCTCCGACGCGAATATTTATGCCGTGGGCGATGCTGTTGAAATTACCGATACAATTACCGGTGAAAAAGGCTTTGTCCCGCTCGCAGGGCCCGCCAACAAGCAGGGACGCATAGCGGCTGACAACATAACCGGCATAAAAAGCACTTATCGCGGTACGCAAGGCACCGGCATTCTCAAATGCTTTGACTTAACCGTGGCATGTACGGGCATAACCGAAGCAAGGGCCAAACAGCTGGGGCTAAACTATGAAAAATCCTTCACCTATTCCGGCTCGCATGCCTCTTATTACCCGGGCGCCGTGAATATGTCCGTTAAAATTATATTTGACAAAAGCGACGGCAAATTACTGGGTGCTCAAGTAGTCGGCTACGATGGCAGCGACAAACGTATTGATGTACTGGCCACCGCACTATACGCCGGCATGACCATTTACGATTTAACCAAATTAGAACTGGCCTATGCGCCGCCGTTTTCCGCAGCGAAAGACCCCGTCAACATGGCCGGCTTTGTGGCGGAAAATATTCTGGCAAACACGACAAAGATTTTTCACTGGCATGACGTCGCCGACTTGCCGCGCGATGGTAGCGTGACGTTACTCGATATCCGCACCAAAGAAGAGTTTGAAAACGGGACGATCGACGGCTTCATTAACATCCCTGTTGACGAGCTCAGGGCGAACATAGACCGTGTCGATAAAACGAAGCCGGCGTATGTTACTTGCCGGATAGGTTTACGTGGACACACAGCCTGCCGAATACTCTCGCAGAACGGAATTGACTGCTACAATCTTTCCGGTGGTTACCTGCTTTGGAGCACGATTTTCCGCGGCGTTGTCCCCACAGCAAAGGACATCACCATGAATACCGAAACCATGCTGCCGATCGAGCGAGAAGTGATCACCATTGATGCCTGTGGCCTGCAGTGCCCGGGACCGATTATGAAACTTGCACAGGCTGTTAGGGATGCGCAAGAAGGCGACAGGCTGGAGATTAAAACAACCGACCCTGCTTTCGGCGCAGATGTGGAGGCCTGGAGCAGAAGAACGGGCAACACTTTTGAAGGCATGAGTTCTTCCAAAGGCATAACCACGGCTCTGCTGACAAAAGGCGGGCAAGAAACTCACCTCTCCGCTCAAGGCGGCGACAATAAAAACATCATCGTGTTTTCCGGTGATTTGGATAAAGCAATTGCTTCCTTCATTATTGCCAACGGTTCGGCTGCGCTCGGCCGAAAGGTTTCGATGTTCTTCACCTTCTGGGGACTCAATGTATTAAGAAAACCCGAAAAGGTGAAGGTCAAAAAGAACTTGATTTCCAAAATGTTCGGCTCCATGATGCCCAGGGGGCCCAAAAAACTGGGTCTTTCCAACATGAACATGGGCGGCATGGGCGCCATGATGATTAAAAAGATTATGAATGACAAGAACGTGGACAGCCTGCAAGATATGATGCAGCTCGCAATGGACAACGGCGTGGAGCTGATTGCCTGCACGATGAGCATGGATTTAATGGGGCTGCAACTTGAAGAACTGATTGACGGCGTAAAACCCGGTGGCGTCGCGGCCATGCTTGCGAACGCCGAAGAATCGGATATGTCGTTGTTTATCTAAAAAAAATATCTAATAGCAATAACTTAATGCCCATCGAATGTTTTTAACAATCGATGGGCATTTTTTGTTCTAAGGAGTTTACAGCTCTAAGTATTGTCGCAACGCTTCCTTGATTTCATCTTGCAAATCAACATCTTGCAAGGTTGAAACCAAGTTTTCGAACCGATCGTGCGATAATGTTCGGATTTGCTGACACATGGCAACACTGTCCTTCGGCAATCCGCTGGTTTTTGACGAGAGGAAAACTTCCGTCGGGTATACCTTATGGCCAGCCTTTACGCTTGACAGTGGCAGAACTGTTGAAACCGGCAAAACGTGATTAACAGCATCATTTGAAATGACTAGCACCGGTCTTTTGCCCTGCTGTTCGCTGCCCTGTGTCGGGTTTAGGTTGCAGAAGTATATTTCCCATTTGTTTACCACTGCCCGCCCACCTCGCTGTCCGCATTCGCATATGCCTCCTGCGTTTCAAGAGTCCTTTTTATAAACTGCTTGTCTTTTGCTGCAGCTTCCATTTGCTTTTGATAAAGCTCACTTTTGCTTTCGGATATAAAGTTTTCGACCGCAAGACGAATGCCGAAATTTACCGATGGAATAAACTTTTTTGCCGCCAACTCCTTTAGCTCAAGAACATATTCATTTGGTAAAACAGCGGTATATTTAATGTTTTTTGTGTTTTGAAGCATTTCACTCATCCCCTTCAACCATATTATAAACACATCAGGCAAATTTGTCAACCACTATCTGATGGTATCTAGTGATGGTCTTTATTGCAATCACATTGAGGTTGAACAAAACCGGCTTTTGCCATTGACGCGGTGTCAAGCTCATTGGCTTTACACCTTTATATTCCCTCTGATTTTCTCTAACGTTTTCTCCCCGATGCCTTTGACATTCGTCAGCTCGTCCACTGTGTAAAAACTGCCGTTTTCCCGCCGATATTCAAGGATTGCGGCTGCCTTTACCTCACCGATACCGCTTAGCGTCATGAGCTGTTCCTTGGTTGCGGTATTGATGTTCACCGGGCCCGAGTACTTTGGGGAGACCGCCGCTGCTTGCGGTTTTGCCGCTACTACGTCGGCTTGCGAATGCTGCGTATCGGTTTCGTTCGCTTCCGGTTGCAAAGCCGTGCCGGCTTCAAAAGACTGTGTTTGAGATAACCCGCTTTCTTCATCTTGCGAGTCATCAAACGCAGCATTATGGTTTGCCGGTATTTTCATCGCGTTCAGCTGTGGGCTGTCAAAGGCGATATACAGTATCAGTACTGCGGCGCAGACCAGGGCGAAAGCAATCAGGTACAGTTCGTGTCTTTTTTCACTCAATACAACCACTCCAAAATGTAGATTCAGATGAACTTTTGAAAGAGTATTTTCAGTCTGCCTTTTTTGGTTTCGCCTGCCAGTTCTTTGACGATCACTTTACCTTTACCCCGCAAAACAATTTTATCGCCTTGTGCGATTTTTGCGTCGGCCTTTTGAATTTGTAAACCGTTTAACGATACTATACCTTTGCTGATGGCTGCTGCCGCTAGCGTGCGTGAAATGTTGTATGCGGTGCTCACGGCGCTGTCGAGCCGCAAGGAGGCAACCACGCAGAGCTTGTCCTCGGTTTTTTGCTCGGGCGTGATGATGGACTCTGCCCCGATTATTTCCGCAGAGAGAGTCCCCCGCCCTGCCTTTTGCAGGTTGTTCTCCAAAAACTTTACAATGCTTTTCGACACCACCACGTCGCAACCGTCGTCACGCACCAAAATATCCCCAAGCATTTCCCGCTTGACGCCAAGCGCCATGATGGAGCCTAAATAATCACGGTGGTCAAGTGTTGAAAAAGTGTCTTTGCTTATGCGCAGAAGAGCAATCGGGTTGTCATCCGGATTGTCGACAAAATAATCGACAAGCTGTGCATCATCATCGGCGCCGATGTAATCGGGCAGAAAAATCCCGACCGTTCTCTCCGCCTCCGGGTAACCGCCGTAAAATAATGCTTTCGGTTCCTTGTAGCCCTTGCATAAACTGTCGGCAAGAGCTCGCTGGCGGCTGTCCAAAAACAAAGAGTTTGTCAGCATATTTTTATGTAGGGCTTGCTCCATCTTATCTTTGATGTTGGCAAGCAAAATGGCATCTTCTTTCATGGTTTTCCTTTAGCGTTAACGGTGCGAACACGTATTGCTTCTCGACTACATTGTCTATACTATCACATTAATTTTACGAACTCAATATAAATTCTTTTTTCCTTTGAGGTTCGTTCAGGTTGACAAAAATGCCCTTAGGCTTTATTATTGTTATGTCGATATATTGTCGAAAGGGAGGTCTATATTACAATGAAAAAAAGAAAAAAATCAAAATCCATCTTGTTGGGACTGGCTTCAACCGCTGCAGCCGGCGCGGGGCTTGCGTATCTTTTAAAGGTAAAAATGGAAGATGACGCGTTTAAAGGTAAAGTCAAACAAAGCGGTGCCGCTGCGTTATTCAAGACTCTCGAGGGAATCAATGCGGTTCTGCCAAAGCTCCCCCGGCCTTCTATTGAAGAATATGTCAGTGAGAACTTTTACGAAGGCCATGCCGAATTTAGGGACACCTCGGTGCGCGGAGCAAAATGGAAGTTCGGCTACGCAAGAGCCAGCCTGACGCCGGACGACTACCTACTCAAAGATTATTACCTAGGCGGCTTTTTAAACTACCCGCCAAACACAGTGAAATCTGTTTTAGACGACATTGCTGTGCGCGCTGTCTGCTTGGATGACGGCAGCGGCAGGGGTGCGGCTGTTTTTGCGGTGATTGTCTGCATCGGTTTGTCCGGCACGGATGTACGATCGATTCGCGCGCTGCTCGCCGACTTTGCAAAGGCGAACAATATTGTCAGCATCAACATTTCATCTTCACACTGCCACAGCGGTATTGATACCCAGGGCATCTGGGGCGTTTTGCCGGATATCCTAAAGAATAACGTCGTGCAGATTAAGAGAGGGAATTTTGACAATCTCATTTCCGGCAGAGACCCGGAGTTTATGGATAGCTTACACAAAAAAACCGCCGGTGCTATTACACAAGCCTTTGCGGATCAAAAAGCCGGCAAATTAATGTTTAAAACTTTTAACGATTTAAAATATTCACACGACAAACGTAAGGTCGGCCCCAAAGTAGTGGATGAGAATATGACTAAGCTGCACTTCATCCCCGATGACGGCTCTGCTGAAACGGTAGGCGTCTTAATGGCAGCACACCCGACGGCGCTTGATGCCACAATGGGCGAACTCAGTGCGGACTACATTTATTATATTGAAGAAGAAGTCAACAAATCGGGTTCTAACTTCATCTTCTTCCAAGGTCCGCAGCTTGCTGTCGGTGTTGACAGAAGCTTTGTGTCGGAAGATACGCCCGGGCGCGGCTTTCAAGCATATGGCAGAGAAATCGGAAAATATCTGCTTGGCATAACGGTTGACGAGGAAGAAAAAATTCTGCCGATACTCAATGTACGTAATGCCGAAGTTTTTGTACCGGCAGGCAACTTTTTTATGCTGACTCTGCTGGGTGCCGGTATCGTCAACAACCAAGTTGTTAAAACCGGCAGAAGAACCAAGGATATTATGTTTGTTACCGAAGTGGGTTATGTGGAGCTTGGCAAAACATTGCGGCTTGCGATGATGCCCGGTGAATTCGCACCCGAAATGCTGTTAGGCGGGACCTCAAATAGCGAAGAATCTTGCACGGGCATGAACTGGGATTTCCCACCGATGAAGAAAATGCTCGCGGACGGCACAGATTTGATTGTTATTGGTCTTTGCAACGATTCTATCGGCTACATTCTACCGGACAATGACTATGGCTGTATTTTTGACGACGGTCATTACGAGGAAGCCGTTTCCGCCGGTGCGCAGACAGGGTCTTCGCTTGTGGGTGCATTTGAAACGTTGGTAGACGATTGCGGAAGACTGAATAAATAGTCCCTTCCGACCGGCAAATATCAACGCATAGTAATATAATGAGCGGATAGTTGTACCGCTGAGTTTGCAAGGGGCGGTTGTCAAACCGCCCCTATTTTTATAATAAAATTGACGAAAGGGCTATGATAGTTATGAAAATCAAGCGTTTTTTGAGCGTTCTTCTTGCCTTGACTCTGATCGTATCATCTTTTCTGCCGACGGCAGCAAAAAGCAGTGGCTGCGATTGCGGCTTTTCCCCTGTTGTTTATGTGGCGGCTTTAGGCAGCGCGACGCTTTACTTGGATGCCGGTACGGCTGACGAAAAAATCATCTTTCGCCCGGAGCAAGCAGACACACTGGGGCTGGTTGGCAAACTGATTTTGCCCATCGCACGGTTGGCGGTTGACAAAAACTATACGGCGTTCGGCACCGGCATCGCAAAAGCCACGACGGACCTGTTCGGCCCGCTTGCGATGGACGAAAACGGTAATTCAAACCCGAGGGTCACCACAAAACCCACACTGCCGAGCGACCCGACACATGGACCAAACCATGATTATTATTTTGGTTACGACTTCCGTCTGGACCCGTTTGTTGTCGCACAGGACCTTGACGCCTATATTCAGCACGTCAAAAGCTTGACGGGCCATAGCAAGGTCTCGTTCAGAGCATCGTCTCTGGGTGGCATCATCGTCATGGCCTACCTTGAAAAATATGGCACGACAGAACTTGACAAGATTATTTTTCAGTGCTGCCCGATACTCGGCGTGGGTGTTGCCGGAGACCTCTTCACCAAACAGGTTGAGCTGAACAACGATGCGCTTGTGCGTTACGGGATGCAAGTTTTGCCACGCGACGCAGTCGGCTCTGTGCTCAGCATATTAATACAGTCACTCGACGCACTGGGCGTTTTTAGCGCTGTCCTCGGTTTTGGTGACAAGCTTATCGACAATATGCTCGACCAACTTTACGACGAGCTGCTCATCCCCATCTTCGGTAGAATGCCGGGGCTGTGGGCGCTGGTACCGGATGTCAGCTATGAGCAGGCAAAAACCATTTTTCTCGATAGCAGTGCAAGCCAAACATTGGTAAACAGGCTGGATGATTACCATTACAATGTGCAGGGCAAAGCAGATAGACTATTAAATGATGCGCTAAACAGCGGCGTTGGTATTATGATTCTAGCCGGCTACAACATGCAGCGCGAGCCGTTTGTCGCATCTTATTTGAACCAAAGCGATGCCGTAGATGATACCATCTACAACGCACCCGGTGTCACCTGTGCACTGCTGAATGAAACGCTCGGTGACGGCTATGTGCAGGCGGTCAATGACGGGCACAATCACCTTTCCGCAGACGGCATCATCGATGCGTCCACCTGCTATCTGCCGGAAAACACTTGGTTCGCCAAAGATATGCTCCACAGCACACCGCACGAGGGGCACAGAGAGATGTATGCGCTTTTCCTCACTAGCGGCGGAAATTTCAATGTGCACTCCGACGCCCGTTTCCCGCAGTTTTTACAAGATGACGCGACAAATAAACGGCTGATTCCACTGGTGGATTATGTACCCGATGATGCGTTGAGGATTGAGGACGTATTTCAATTTATGCTAACCTTTTTCCAAGAATTTAAGCTGATTTTGTTGGCAAAATAACGCAAATCAAATTTTGACACAAAAAAATCGGAAGGTTTTTTTAAGATAAAGTAAAGTCTAGTTTATTTTATCTTAATTCTTATCGGCTCAGTTCGGTTTTTCCGATGCATTTAAAAATCACCCGGCGTGACATGTTCGGTATGTCAGCCGGGTGACTTCATTTTATTGCTCTGAATCGTTACAGCGTAACTTTAATGCTCTTAATCTCAAACGGCTTAAAGGTCATTGCGATTTTGCCGTCTTTTACTTCAAGCGGCGTTTCGTCTTCTTCCATTAGGTTGCATTCGACTGCACTCTTGATGTTTTCGCCAAAGCTCAAGACACACTCGCTCTTTTTATTCCATGTTTCGTATGCCCTGATGACAATGTCTTTACTGTCTTCCGCTTTTTTGTCTGTTTCAATAATGACATTCGGAGCGTCGGCAGAGACGAAGGAGTAGCAAGCGGCAAGCTTGCCGTCTTTCGGCTCGGTTGCCGAGCAATACAAGGGGAAGTTGAGTGAGTACCCTTCTTTGACAACATCCGAAGTGTTCACGGTGCCGGTGTGCGGGTAAATGGAGTAAACGAAGTGGTGCACTTCCCTATCCTGCGCATGGTTCGGTGTCGTGGCGCAGCGTAGCAGAGACGGCATGATATGCCCCTCTTTCACGGTCCAGCCGTATTTGCAATCGTTGAGGATGGCAAGACCAAAGCTGTTGTCGCTCAAGTCCGCCCATTTATGGCCGACCACTTCAAACTGTGCGAAGTCCCACAGTGTATTGTTGTGTGTGCTGCGCTCGAGGTTACCAAACTGAATGTCGAACGTTGCCTTGACGGCGTTGACATCCACCGGGTAATCCGCCTTGAGCAAGATGTTCTTTTCTTTCCAATCTGCAACATATTGAACATCGATGCGATCAATTTCTTTATAGAATATAAAGCACTGCTAGATGGTGGATGACATAAAGGTGCGCACGACCCTCCAAACCGCTCTGACGGGGCCGTTTTCGACAAGCTCGCTGCTTGTGACATCCGTTATCTCTATGCCTTTTTCGTCAAAATAGCAGTCCACATTCCAAGCATCATGGTTGTAGGGTCTATCCTCAAAAGCGATCAGTTTGTTGAGCACTTCCCCGTCCGGAGCAACGGCTCTGCCGCTGGCCTTGTGGACCAGACGGGCAATGTTCATCTCGGCGTCAAACTCTACTTCGAAAAAAGCGTTTGTCAGCGTATTGCCGCTGATGTCGAGCGTGTTTTCACAATCTGACGTTGTCGCATCGGCGATTTTAAATGCCTTGTAGCCCTTGGCCGGCACACATTTTGCGAAGAAGGCCAGCTTGCCGTCAAATGTTTTTTGCCATGCGAGGGGGTGACCGTCCGTGTCGACGATAGAGAAATTTTCCGTTTTAGGCAAATCGGTCATCACCACATCGTCACGCATAAAGCCCAACGTGTTGAACACGACATAGGATTTCTCCTTCACGGCAAGGCCTGCACAAAGTTCAGCGACCGCTTCATCCACAAGCTCGTTGCCGCGCGCGATAATGGTCTCGTACTGAATTTTGGAATCGTCATACACCTGTTTGATGGACGAGCCCGGAATAATGTCGTGGAACTGATTGAGCAATATAATCTTCCATGCCTCATAAATATCCGCAGACGGATATTCACTGCCGCAGTGGGTTTGTGCAATAGCCGCTAACGTTTCCAAGTCATGGTAGAGGTTTTCGCTCTTGCGGTTGTAGCGTTTACCGCTCGCCTGCGATGTCAGTGTGCCACGATGGAACTCTAAATACAGCTCCCCTGCCCACTTTGGTAATCTGTTACTGCCTTCCACATCTTTTTCGAGTCTTTCGAAAAAATCTCTGCTGAACTCCATCTTCGTTTTTGGGCAACCGGGAATCCCCTTCTCCATACGTCTGCCGGACTCCAACATATCAATGGTTGGACCACCGCCACCATCACCGAAACCGAAGGAACAGAGCACATTTTTGTTTAAATCCTTTTGCGAGTATCTCTTCCATCCGCCCAAAATCTGACTTGGCTCTAAGAAAGCGTTGTAGGTGGTGCAGAAGTTCTCTCGCTCATCGTTACCGGTGCTCGGCGAAAAATGTGCAAGAACCTCCGTGCCGTCAATACCTTGCCACATAAAAGTGTCGTAAGGCACCTTGTTGTATTCGTTCCAAGATATTTTGGTGGTCATAAAGTAATCGATGCCGGCTTTTTTCATCACTTGCGGAATAGCGGCCGAATAGCCAAAAACGTCCGGCAACCACATAATCTTATTGTCTACGCCGAACTCATCTTTGAAAAAGCGCTTGCCGACAAGGAACTGCCTCACGAGGGATTCGCCGGAGATTACATTTGTATCCGACTCCACCCACATACTGCCCTCCACTTCCCAGCGGCCTTCCTTGACACGTTGACGAATGCCCTCATACACTTCCGGGTAATCCTGCTTGCAGTAATCATACAGCTGCGCTTGCGGGGACATAAATTTATATTCGGGGTATTCATCCATATACTTTAAAACGGTGGCAAAACTGCGGCCTATTTTGTCCCTTGTCTGCCGCAGGCGCCAAAGCCATGCTACATCAATGTGAGTGTGGCCGATGCAGGATGTCAGCACACCCATATCGTCTTTGCCGTAAATCTCTTGTTCTAGCAGGGCCATGGCGGCCTCGGCCGACTCAGCAAAAACAGCCCTATCCGGCGTATATAAATCCAGCAAACTGACGGCGTCATTGAGTGTTTTTAAAATATCCACACGTGGGATATCGTCTACCGAATACAGATTTGCGACCTCAAGCGGGGTTAAAAGGTCGAAGATGAGTTTTTGCACCAGGTCATCAACCGTTTTCAGCCGCGCCTTCATCATGGCTTTGCCGTTAAAGTCCCAATCATCCGTATAAGCATTGATAAAGATCTCAAACTTTTCGCCGCCCTTTGCACACTCCAGCAAGCGGACGCCGGCATGGTTGGCGTCAACGCCCTGCGCCAGCTCACCGTTTACAAAAACGATAAACTGTGCACTGCTGCCGCGCCACTCGCGCTGGGCAGGCATAATTTCGTAAATGACCGGCTTACCGGCAAATTCTGCCGGTACTTCAACGCTGTGGCGGAACCAGGCATAGCATTCCCGATAGCCCCAAAGCTCGTTTTCCGTGTCAAAATCTCGCCATTCGCCTTCGTCAATTTGTGCGATGGTGTACTGCCCGTCCCGGAATTTGAAGCCGCCGAGTCGGACACTGCCTGTCATGAGATAATCGCTGCGCAAAACATCAATAATTTTCCCGACACGTCTTTGGAACATGTTGCGTTCCGAGTTTTTGTCTCTAAAGTTTGTGCCGTTAGCCATAATCAAAATCCTTTCAACAGTTATTTTAAAAAATCAATCAAACCGAATCAAAGCTGAAGCAGTGCAGCGGCAGTGGGAACCATTGCGCCGCGCTGACAGTCAAATTCCGACGCTCGGCGGAACTCACGGAGAAGAGAAAACGGATAGCCTCAAAATGGTCAAGCTCCAAATCCGGTGCGTTTTCTGTCGCCCCAACGGTGACCTTCCCCTCTTTTACGCTGATTTCAATCTGTTCGTCCCCCGCAAAACCGTGAATAAGTAAACGAAGAACGCCGTCAGCCAAGGGCTGTGTTGCCGCCTTCACCTTGAGTAAAGCACGCGCAGTA
>JAAYFA010000105.1 GCA_012728445.1 Clostridiales bacterium
GATTATAGGCAGCTTGCTTCTTACAACAGCAAGGCGATCAGTGAGTACAACGAGAGTATGTTATCCACACTGACACTGCTGGGAGGGCTGCTGATTTTGCTGACACTTATGGCAGTGCCATTCAGTAATACCAAGAAAGATGCAGTCCCTGTTTATATTATTGCCGCCGTGTCGTTTTTTGCACTTTTCTTTCTTTTTAAATCTGCCGCTATGAAAAAGTATGTTCTGATTGGATTATACGCAGGCTTTTCCATCTTTTTTGCTTTCACGATTTATTTTAGTGTGATTCACTCGCCGAATATGCGCGCGACAATTTTACTGGGCGCGTTTTGCATTATGCCGCTGGGATTCCTTGACCGCCCTTTAAAAATGAACACTTTTGTGGCGTTTTGGCTGACAGTCCATTCGGTATTAGCCTTCATTCTGAAACCACAGTATGCCCTCGACGATACTCTTAACACAGTCTTGTTTGCCATTCTTGGATGTTTTATCGGCAATAAGATGGTTTGGGTGCGTTTAGACAGTTATGAAGCAAATCGCTTGCTGACAATACAAAAGGAAACCGATGTGCTGACCGGCTTAGACAATCGCCGCAAATTGTTTGACACTCTGGTGGCTCTGGAAACAGCGGATGCAGAAAAACCGACGGGCATACTGATGATTGATATAGACTACTTTAAAACCTTCAACGACACCCACGGCCACGCTGCAGGTGATAATTATCTGCGCAACTTCGGTAAAATATTTTCAAAATTCTCACAAGAGAATCGCATAGATTTTTATCGTTATGGCGGTGAAGAATTTGTTGCTATGGCATATGGATACGACGAAGACCGGCTTTCCGCTGTTGCCGAAAAGCTAAGGATTACAGTGCAAAACAATGATTTTGATGGATATAGTTCGACTGTGAGTATTGGGGTGGCCTATTCAGGCAAAAAACAAATTCGCAATTATGAAAATGTAATTGATCTGGCGGATAGGGTTGTATATGAAGCGAAACGCCTCGGGCGCAATCGAGTGTGCAGCGCTGTTTATGATCCCGCGCAAGATGAACGGATCTCTTTTAGTCATAGCCACTAAGACCCGGGCTAATTAAACCATAGGACTTGAAACCCATTAATCGAATACGCCTATAGCAGCTATATCGCAGCAGAGTCTTATGACAGCTGTTTAAGGAGTAATGCAATGCCTTCAACTGCCAACCGGAAAGACATGACAAAATTAGAAGTTGACGCCATAAGCCAGCAATTGTTGGAAGCAGTCGACATTTACATTGGCGAGCACTATACAGGCGCTCATGGCGTCAAACAGTTACAACTGCCCGACTCTGAGACATCTTGCATACTGGAAGTGCCGTCAGTTTTACTTGATGCCACCCCTTCTTTCCGTACTCTGCCTTCTTATAAAAAATCAGCCGCGCTTGACGATTTGATCGGCGATCTTGATGAGCCGTTTTCCGAGATGCTGCTGCGTCTTATTGATGCTAAAGAAATGACAGATGTTGAGGTCTACAAGCGCGCCAATCTAGACCGCAAATTATTCTCTAAGATTAGGACCAATCGAGGCTATATGCCCAGCAAGCGCACTGCGATTTCTCTAGCCATAGCGCTGGAGCTGTCCCTGGAAGAAACGGAAGCATTTTTAAGGAGAGCCGGTTTTGCTCTCTCGCACGCCGTGAAGGCCGATGTAATTGTTGAATATTTCATCGTAGAAGGCAAATACAATATTTTTGAGATAAATAAAGTGCTCTTTGAATACGAC
>JAAYFA010000300.1 GCA_012728445.1 Clostridiales bacterium
CGGTAAAAGATGCAAAAGCGGTAGTAAGAAAGACAACCCAAACTCCGCGCCGAGTTGAAGTATGGTTGCTTCGCTTCGTTCTTGCGCAATGGCGTTAACCAGCGCAAACAACAAAATAAACCGAACAACCCACCAAACAGCATATTCTACCCATGTGACCTGCTGCCTGAATAGTCTATATTCATCGACTAATTTACGCTTTATCATGACCGTTTATCCCGCTCCCCCAAAGTTCCTAAATATGCCCAATCGTGCTACGAAACTCTAAGCGATTTTTTTCATTTGCATTATAGTCAATTATCAGATGAATTACAACGTATATTTTTGTTTGATTCCCCGATTCTTACAATTTTTGATTCCGGCTTACTTTTTCAAGTTAGAGTGTGATTAAGATCTTGCACGTTGACAATCGCATTTCGCAAATATATAATGATTGTGATAAAAGTCCTTAGCCTGAGAGCTCTGATTTATGGAGGTAGAAACTTGCTTAAAATACTCAATCGGCCAAAAAAATCAAACCGCAAACCCGACAGGCAACGCACTGAAATCATATTAGGTGCTAACCCAAGTTTGATTTTTGCCGTTTTATTTGTTGCCGTCGTTTTGCTCCTGATAGCAATTTATGTAACAAAAACCGACGTGAAACAGCCTGTCGTCTTGAGTCTATTGAGTAATCCGGCTTTTCTCTCAAGCTAGCCGAGAACAATATTGAGCATCCCTCTTTTCAGAAAAGCCCGGTGTTATAACAAGGCTGTTCCGAATCAAGGGATGCTTTTCTTTTTATTATTAAGACTATCTTGTTTTTACTATATGGAAGCGAGCAGCTTTGAAAATAGATGTGAGCGTGTCTAAAATATAGGAAAACGAAACAATGCCGGAAAAATACAGTGGTACACGGCTCCAATGGTAGGCAAGATCAAAATCAGCCGGCATTTCAAACCCCTTGATTGCTTGAAGCTGCGTGATAAATTCCGCGTTCCATATTGCGGGCGAGCTGAACACATACAATACAATCATTAGGGATACAGCATTAATAACCGTAACGGCTGCCGCAAGTTTCAGATTGTATTTTTCAATAACAAGCCTGATTACTTCTTTTAAGATGCTCAGTGCGAAAACCACATTGATAAGCGGCAGCATCCTTGTAAAAACGGTCATGTCAAAAACCGGGATATAGGCCTGTGCTTCCCCGAGCCAAAAAACGCCGATGATGCCCGGCACGGTGTTTAACAGCAGTAACGCCAAAACAGTGAAAACAATCCCCGCTATCGGTTCGCTCTTGTTGATTCTCGCCTTTTTCTCCGGCACCTCCGGTAGCTCTTTTGGGTTCCAAGTCTTATTCTCTTCATCGATTTTCGCGTTGTACTTCTGCATAATGGCAAAAATAACCGTAACCCAGCCAAACGCTTGAAACAGCGCGGAAATTAAACTCGAAAAGTAGTTGCCAATGCTAACAAATATATTCGCCCGTTCTCCGGCAATGAACCCGACTAACAGCGCAATGGTCAGCCCGCCCGATACCCCGGCAAGCACAATTTTCAGCACCATGATATAAAGAGCAAAATAGTCCGGGCCGATGAGATAATCTTTCGAACCCCTGTACTTTGCGGCAAGCTCAGCCGGTTTTCCAAGTTCCAGCAATACCGACTCCACATCCTTTGGAGTCGCTTCCGCATCGGCGGTTCTATCCGCGAGCATATCCTCGATAAGTCCTCTTAGTTCTTTTTCGATGTCCGCCCGCTGAGCGGCCGGCAAACGTTTGGTAACCGCATAAAGATAACGTTCTGTTAATTCTTGAGCGTTTTTCTTATCGTTTCCCATCATTTCCACCCCTTTCATTAAAACCCGCTTCCTCAATCAATTGTTTCAAGTTGTCATTCATATCAGCCCATTCCTTGCACATTTGCCGGTAAATCTGCTTGCCGGTTTCACTGAGTACATAATACTTGCGGGGTTTTGCGCCGGTTGTTTCCCACTCACTTGTCAGCACTTCCTGTTTTTCCAGCCGGCGAAGCAATGGATACAGGGTTCCGGGTTCAATTGGAATACCCTTTGCAGTCAGACTTTCAACAAGCGCATAGCCGTATTTTGGGTTTGTCAACTGGCTTAACACACCAATGGTAATGGTACCCCGCCGAAGCTCGGCTACCAACCCTTGAACAAAGTCCTGCCGGTCATCACTCATAACAACATCTCTCCTTTGCTTGATTTTGGATGGTTTTCTTTAAGTAGTTTTATCCTCACTTGTATTATACTGTATGCCACACACTATTGTCAATAATTCATTGTTAAGTTTTAAAATATTTTTTTTACGTCGTTGTTGTTTTCGTTTCAGTCCTTCAAAATAATTGTTTGCTATGTCCGTCGCAATATATTACAATATCATCTGTAAACAGCAAGGAGTGAACTGTATGCTAAAAACTAAAATTATTTGCACACTTGGTCCCGCAACCGACGATGAAGCCGTCCTACGCCAACTAATGAAAGGCGGCATGAATGTTGCGCGGATGAATTTTTCGCACGGCACTTATGACGAGCACACAAAAAGAATTGAAATGTTTAAACGTATTCGCAAGGAATTTCACTTTCCGATAGCGTTAATGCTTGATACAAAAGGGCCGGAAGTCCGGATTAAAAAGTTTGAATATGGACAAATTGAACTTGTCGAAGGGCAAAAGTTCACGTTGACATCCCGGGACGTTGTCGGCGACAATCGTGTTGTAGCCGTTACTTATGAACACCTGGCACAGGATTTGCACACCGGGTGCAGCATTCTAATTGATGATGGTCTTATTGACCTCTACATTGACCGCATCGAGCAGGACGACATTCACTGCACCGTTGTTACCGGGGGCATTTTGTCCAACAACAAGAGTATCAATATCCCTTGCGTTAAAATACGCCTGCCCTATGTTAGCGAGCAGGATAAAGCGGATCTCCTTTTTGGCATCGAAAATGATTTTGATTTTGTTGCCGCCTCATTTGTCAGAACACGCAAAGATGTTGCGGCGATTAGGGCGTTGCTTGAAGAAAACAATGGAAAACTGATTAACATTGTTGCAAAGATAGAAAATCAGGAGGGTGTCGACAATATCGATGAAATCATCGATGCCAGCGACGGCATCATGGTTGCTCGCGGTGACATGGGGGTGGAAATCCCATTTGAAAACATTCCATTTATACAGAAAACACTGATAAAAAAATGTTACTCCGCGGGCAAACGCGTCATCGTTGCAACACAGATGTTGGATTCTATGATGAGAAACCCTCGGCCTACAAGGGCGGAAGCGACAGATGTCGCCAATGCGATTTATGACGGAACCAGTGCCATCATGCTTTCCGGCGAAACGGCGGCGGGTAAATATCCGATTGAAAGCCTTGCAACCATGGTAAAAATCGCTATAAAAACCGAAAGCGAAATTCATTACCAAAAAAGGTTTGAGGAAAACCGTTTCCCTATGCGCAATATCACCGATGCCATCAGCCACGCGACATGCTCCACCGCCCATGACCTGAATGCCGCGGCGATTATTACCGTGACAAAATCCGGACATACGGCGAGGATGGTGTCAAAATTCCGCCCTGACTGCCCCATTATAGCAGCGGCCATCGAGCCGATAGTTTGGCGGCAGCTTGCGCTTTCCTGGGGGGTTTATCCGGTTATGGCCGATGTAAAAACTTCCACCGACGAGCTTTTTGATCATGCGATTGAACAATCGATGGCAACAGGCCTGATTAAAACCGGCGACATAATCGTCATTACAGGCGGTGTCCCGCTCGGCGTCAGCGGCACGACAAATATTTTAAAAGTGCAGGTAGTGGAAAGCAAGCTCGGCGACACAGAGCAGGTTCTTGCTTAGCAGGGCAAATTTAATTACACATGAATACTTCCTCTGTATAGTTCAATTACAATAACTCATAATTTTTGATAAAACAGATATAAATGAACAGACAGGAGTGAGATCATGTCAAAAGAAACCGGCTGCCAAACGAATGGCAGCCGGTTATTTTTTATCCAAACACGCTACGTCGGGAACGCATTTTATGCGCTCCGTGCCTGTACCGGGTTGTGCGATTCGGCAAGTCTTTGCCGTAGGGAACGCATTGCATGCGTTCCGCGTCAATGTTTACGAGACAACAGGGCTCGGCACAACGGGGAGAAATCATATATTCGTAGTTTCGGAACTCATACAATGCGCTC
>JAAYFA010000217.1 GCA_012728445.1 Clostridiales bacterium
ATCAATGGCTTACTCCGTTATTTAATTCGATTTGATTTAATTGTATTTTATCCGTTTTTGCGCATCGAAAATAGAGCGTTCGTATCCCGCGGCGGTTAGCGCGAAGAGCGCAGCACCGAAAGCCGCCTCCTCGCCATGCGAGGGAATTTTCAGCTCTAATCCAAACTTATCGGCAAAGAGCAGTTGCAGGGCCGTATTTTTGCGCAGACCATTGCCGGAACCGATTAAAAGTGTGCGAGTCCTATCACCCGCAGTCTGATACATGACCTGCAGTTCTTCAACCATGCCGTTCAGAAAGCCCCAGATGAGGTGTTGCGGGGTGAAATTATATAAGCCGATATTTTCCACCGAACCGCGTCCTTCCGGGTGGTTGCGTGTTCCGCTGAACTGTGTAGATACTTGAAGCGGATTTGCCGGTTGCGCACTGCCGGTCAAAAGGCTGTCCATTGCCGGGTAAGCGCTCTTAATTTGTCCGCCTGTAACGAATGCGGCTGTTTTCCTCAGGAACTCCTCCAAAACGGCAAAAGCCCTGCCGCCGCAGAGCGAGGAGCCGACGCATAAAAATTGACGGTCGAAGCAGGGACGGATTTCAAGACCTTCTGCAGTTTCTGTTTTATCGGTTAAAAATGAAATTTGACTACCGGTACCAACATTGACCAGAATAGAATTTTCCATATCGTTGACAGAACCCAAAAAACTCGCCTGGTTGTCGCCGATGGCAACAGATACAGGGATTCCATTGTTGTATTTCCCAACGAGACTGAAAGCTTCGGTTACCTCAGGGAAAAGGCTGAAATTTATTCCGGCTTTTTCAATAGCTTCTTTGTCGAACTGAAGTGTGTTTAGATTGAACAGACCAAGGCTTGCGGCGTCTGTCGTGTGCATCAAAGGCTCAGTTGTGCCGCAGAGTTTCATCGCGACATAATCGTGAATGGTGCAAATCTTGGATGCGTCCTCGGGTACCGCACCGTCATGTGTATGGCAAAAAAGGGTTGTCCCACCAAACCCGGTCGCCATTTTATGACCGGTCAGCTGAGTTAAATACTCCGCATAGCTTTGATGTTTGTTAAACATACGGTTTCCGCTTTCATCCTGCCAAAAATACAGCGGGCTTACCGCGTTACCGCAATTGTCCAGATAAAGAATACCGTGCATCTGCCCGGTTATTCCTATGCAAGCGACAGGTGAAAATGATGCGTCGAATTCCGCTACAATTTCCACGCATTTTTCAAGGATAATTGCCGGGCTTTGAATTTTTTCGTAATCAATTTTCCCGTTGAGTTTTGCATTGTTTTCACAAGTAATTGTCTTTACAACATTGCCACTTTCGGAGTCAATGACCACAGCGCAAATGGTTGTTGTCCCAATATCAAGACCTATAAAGTTCATCCCCGGAGCTCCTTTACAGCGAAGTAGATTCTAAATCAAGCCTTTTAATAATATCTTGCTGGATTGCGGGAGAAAGGTCCAAAAAATTAACAAAGGTTCCGTGTATGCGCATGATGTAACCACCGCTGGGGGCATACTTTTCGGGGTCGGCAAGAACTTTGCGCAGCGTGTCCGGTGTCGTGACATTGACGTACAAATAAAATGGACATGTGCCGCTGCTTTTTTCGTTGAAAAACAGGGGAGCGATGATCCTTTTGGCAAACTCTTCGCCCTTACCTTCGTGATCCTTAGATTTGAAATATTTGGGATCAATGCCAAAGTGTGACGCATAGCCACCGCAGAATTTTTCAAAAGGTAATTGCATGTTAGAAAGCATCCGGAAGCCCATGCCGGAACCGGCTTCACCAAACAGGGGATCAACGCCGTAGTTGATTTGCTCCCGTGCGTGGCGGCCATCCGGCGTCGCACCAACCCAATAACCGTAAAGAAGATGGGTTGACGGGCTACTCCAGTCCGGTCTGAAGGGGTTGCCGAGATAATTTTTAAGGCCGGCTATAATATCTGAAACCTTGTCAGCAATCTTCACTGCTTCATCGTCAACTTCTTCTATATTGTTACCAAATTTTGGGTAAGACAGTAAAAGTTGGCGGAGGTCCTCATCATCTTTAAAATCATTTTTAAGAGCGGCAAGCAGCCTTTGAGCATCTTCCGGGTGTTCTTCGATAAACTTATCAGTTGCTATGATTGAATCGGCTATAACCGCAAGACCATGGATAA
>JAAYFA010000041.1 GCA_012728445.1 Clostridiales bacterium
CTCCGCGAACACCTTTCTCTACAAACGCTGTTCCCCACGTTCCTCGCAACGCCGATTATCCCACGCCTACTCGTACCTATCCTCATCTTCCGCCGCAAGCTTCGCTGTTCCATAAGATCTACCCTTTTCGTTATCCGTCCATAATTCACACTGGCTGATAACCGTCTTGATGGCGAAATCCATGCCCTCCGGCGGGTATTTATATTTTTTAAGCAAGCGCTTGACCAACCTGCGCATACCGGCTCTTGCGGTTTCTTTCTTTTGCCAGTCGATGGTGCGGTTTTTGCGCAGCAAATCGGTCAATTCTTTTGTAATTTCAACAAGCTTATCATTTTCATAAAAGTCTTTGATTGCCTCCGGCTTCGTCAGTGCATCGTAAAAAGCAAGCTCCTCATCATTCAAACCGAGCTCTTGCCCTTCCTTGCTTGCCGTAGACATTTCTTCCGCAAGCTTCAGCAGTTCGGCAATCACTTCCTCGTTGGTGAGCATCCCATTGAGGTAGGCGTTCATGACGCGGCCGATAATTTCCGAAAACTTTTCGGACTTGACAATGTTGGTCCTTTTAAAGAGCCGCACTTGTTCCGCAATAAGCTTTTTCAACAGTTCGACGGCAAAGTTTTTCTCCTTCATCTTGCCTATTTCTTCAAGGAACTTCGGGTCGAACAGGGAAAACTTTTTATCCACATCCACAAAAAGATTGATCACGCCATCACTTTGAACGCTCTGCCGGAGCAGTTCGTTGATTTGTGCATTGATTTCGCGCGGGGAAATGCCCCCGCTGCCGCCAAGGCGGCTAATCATGGTTCTGACCGTTTCAAAAAATGCGGCATCAAAACGCTGCTCTTGGTTGACCAAACTGCGGCATAAAGACAGGGTCTGCCGCAACATCAGCGACTCTTTGAGGAACTTGTCTTTTTCCTCCCGCTTATCGACCGCCAGCATAAAGTTGACACCACCGCTGAGGATTTTTGCCCGTTCAAGGTTGGTGCCGGCCATAAACGTTGAAAAATCGAACCCGTGGAAAAAGTCTTTGCACACTTCCAATTTTTCAAGGAACTTAGGCAAGGCCGCTTTTGCGATATCCTGCTCGCCGTATTTCGCTTTGTCTCTCGCGGTGTAATCGTTCATTGCGTCTTTCAAGGCGCGGGCGATGCCGACATAGTCAACAACAAGGCCGCCCTCCTTGTTCCCAAACACACGGTTCACACGGGCAATAGCCTGCATGAGGTTGTGGCCGGACATCGGCTTGTAGACATACATCGTCGCCAGCGACGGCACATCAAAGCCGCATAGCCACATGTCAACGACAATGGCAATTTTCATCGGGTCGTCGTTATCTTTAAACTTTTTCGCAAGCTCTTCCTTGTGCTGCTTGTTGCCAATGAGCTCATGCCATTCCTCCGGGTCGTCATTGCTGCCGGACATGACCACATTGACTTTATCCCGCCACAAGGGGCGTTTTTCCAGTATCTTGTGGTAAATATCTATACCTATTTGGCGGGAATAAGCGACAATCATCGCCTTGCCCGTCAGTTCGTACTGCCTGTTATTTTCGTAATGGCCGATCACATCGTTGACGAGTGAATCAATGGTCTGCGGGGCGCCGAGGATGCTTTCCATCTTCGCGAGGCTCCGCTTGCTCTTCGCTATTTCGCCGGCATCGGCAATTTGCGCAAGCCGGTCATATTCTTTATCAATGAGTGCTAAAGTAGCCCCATCCAAGTTCAGCTTAATCACCCGGCTCTCGTAATAAACCGGGCGCGTCGCACCGTCTTCCACGGACTGCGTCATGTCATAAATATCAATATAATTCCCAAAAATTTCCCGCGTGTTGCGGTCTTTGAGCTCAATGGGCGTACCCGTAAAGCCGATAAAGGTCGCCCCCGGTAACGAGTCCCGAATAATCCGCGCTGTGCCGATGCTCACCCGCCCCGTCTTCGGGTCCACCTTTTCCTCAAGACCGTACTGCCCTCTATGCGCTTCATCCGCCATCACAATAATATTGCGGCGTTGCGAGAGCGGCTCGTCGGCTTCTTCAAACTTTTGCATGGTGGTAAAAATAATACCGTTCGCCTGCCTACCCGCAAGCAGTTCTTTGAGGTTTCCCCGGCTTGTCGCCTGCTGTGGCGTCTGCCGCAAAAAATCTTGGCAACGGGCAAACTGACCAAATAACTGGTCGTCAAGGTCGTTACGGTCGGTGATGACAACAATGGTTTGGCTTGCCAGTGCCGACTGAAGTAGTTTTGCATAAAACAC
>JAAYFA010000123.1 GCA_012728445.1 Clostridiales bacterium
CACGGCACTTATTTTGAAATGCTCGGCAACTTTTCGTTTGGCGACTATTTTAAAGATGACGCCATCAGTTGGGCTTGGGAATTCTTGACAGAAGTTGTTAAACTCCCGAAAGAAAAATTATTTATCAGCGTATATTCCGAAGACGAAGAAGCCTATAACATTTGGCAAGATAAAATTGGCATAGATCCGGATTATTTGGTGAAACTTGGGAAAGAAGATAATTTCTGGGAACTTGGTGCGGGGCCTTGCGGTCCCTGTTCCGAGATATATTACGATAGAGGCGAAGAAGCCGGTTGCGGTTTGCCCGCGTGCAAACCGGGCTGTGATTGTGACAGATATGTAGAGTTATGGAACTTAGTGTTTACGCAGTTTGAAAGTGATGGGGCAGGCAACTACAAAAATCTTTCAAAGAGGAACATTGACACCGGGATGGGGCTGGAAAGACTTGCCTGCGTTATACAAGGGGTAGACAATCTTTTCGAAGTTGATACCGTTCAGAACATAATGAAACATGTCATTCGGCTTGCCGGTGTTGAATACAAGAAAAACGATAATGTTGATACGTCGCTAAGGGTTATAACGGACCATATACGAAGCACAACTTTTTTGATTGGCGACGGCGTATTGCCTTCTAATGAAGGCCGGGGATATGTTCTTCGGCGTTTGCTGCGCAGGGCAGCACGACATGGCAGACTATTGGGCATTAAGGATCCATTCCTTGCAGAAATATGCGAAACTGTAATACAAGAGAACAAAGATGTTTACCACAATCTGGTTGAAAAACGAGATTTCATATTGAAGGTTATTACGAACGAAGAAGAAAATTTTGGCAGAACGATTGATACGGGACTACAGGTGCTCGAAGAAATAATATCAGCGCCTGGCTTGAGGAAAATATTGGGGGGCGTTGCCTTTAAGCTTTCTGATACCTATGGGTTCCCACTAGAGTTAACGAAAGAGATTGCGCACGAAAAGGGTTTGACAGTTGACGAAGAAGAATACGAGAATCTGATTAATCAACAAAGAACAAACGCAAGAAACGCACGTAAAAAATCAGGCGATAAAGGATGGGAAAAAGCGGCCGAACTCATTTCAGCTTTGCCTGCGACAATTATAATAGACAGAGAAAATCGTTCAGCAGAAAGTAATATTATATCGATAATTGAAAACAGCAGCTCTGTAGAGAAGCTACAGGGCGGAAAGAAGGCGACGCTTGTCCTTGCTGAAAGTGCATTTTATCCCGAAAGCGGAGGCCAACTTGGCGACACCGGCACAATTGAAAATGGAGACTTCGTCTTTTGTGTTGAAGAAGTAACGAAATCGACGAATGACGTAATTCTGCACCATGGGACGATAATAAATAATCAAGAAGCATCCACAGGCGAAAAAGTAGTTTTAAAAGTCGATGAAGAAAGACGAAACGCTACCAAGCGCAACCATACCGCCGCTCACTTGCTTCATTCTGCACTCAGAACGGTTGTTGGCAAGCATGTTGTGCAAGCGGGGCAAGAGGTTGGCCCTAAAATTATGCGTTTCGATTTTACACATTTCAGTGCTTTGACCGATGATGAAATCGTAAAAATTGAAAACCTCATCAATGCTGTTATTATGGCAGCTTTACCGGTTGCCGTGACAGAGATGCCCCTTGAACAAGCAAAGTCAATGGGCGTAACCGCTCTTTTTGACTCGAAATACGGAAAGACTGTCCGAGTTGTAAAAGTCGGAGATTTTTCCGCCGAATTATGTGGCGGTACCCATGTTGAGAACACAGGGAATATAGGGTTGTTTAAGGTGATTTCCGAATTTTCTGTGTCGTCCGGTGTAAGAAGGATTGAAGGAATAACAGGCACCAACTTAATCGAATATCTAGAGAATATCGAAAAATCAATGAAGACTACAGCGGGTGTCCTTAAAATTACCAACACGCACGAAATAGAGCAAAGAGCTGCATCAATAATTAACGACCTGAAATTAAAGGAAAAAGAAATAGAAAACCTTAAAATCAAACTTTCTTCTTATAAGGCGGATCAGTTGATAAAACAGGCGAAAACACATGGAGATATTAAATTGGTAACCGCCGTCATAGAAGATTCGACACCCGAAGACCTCAGAACGTTAAGCGATAGTATTAAAGTGCAACAAGAGAATATGGTCGTCGTTCTGGCCGGGATAAACGAGGCGAATGATTCGGTTAGTTTCACCGCCACGAGCGCGCCTGATGCAATTAAGGCCGGGATTCACGCGGGACGCCTTGTTAAGGAAATTGCAGTGTTAGCAGGAGGTTCGGGGGGCGGCAGACCGGACAGTGCAATGGCCGGCTCCAAAAACCCTGCACTGGTTCATGACGCGATGGATCATGTTGACGAAGTTGTGCTTAAAATGTTAAAGTTATAGAATAATAGCAGAGGTGGTATACAATGGACTGTCTGTTTTGTAAAATTGCAAACGGAGAAATCCCATCAAATAAGGCTTATGAAGATGAGGACGTTATCGCCTTTTATGATTTAAATCCCCAGGCCCCTACACACATTCTTTTAATTCCAAAAAAACATATTGGGTCTGCGAGAGATATTGATGCTTCAAGCAGCAAAGTGGTTGCCCATATATTTGAGGTGATAGCAAAACTGGCCACAGAGCTTCGCCTTGAGGATGGGTTTAGAGTTGTTACAAATTGCGGCGAAAGTGCCGGGCAGAGCGTTCAACACCTGCATTTTCATCTGTTAAGCGGCAGGGCTTTTTCCTGGCCGCCCGGTTGAGCAATAAACCGGCCAAGGAGTTGAATACATGCCGCGACCGTTTGCTGTTATTGGCATAACTTTTTTTCTTACACTCACAGTTTTGTCGCGTGTCAGCGAAAACATTGCAGTGGCAATTCTGATTGTTTCAATTCTTGCATTAATTCCGCTGCTAGCGGTAAAAAGCTTGAGGGATAGCGCTGTTTTCCCTGCGGCTTGTATCAGTATCACACTGGCTGCCGGCCTATTCCTTGCCGCGAATGAGTTTACTTATAAGCCGGCAATATCGCTGTCGGGTTCTACGGTTTCGTTTACCGGCGTTGTTACACAAATGCCACAGCGAGAGAACGATCGTTACTACTATTTGGTGAAAACGGAAAAAGTTGACAATAATAAGATGAAGTTGAAAATTCGATTTTCAACGAAGAGCGCATTAGACGTTCAGGTATATGATAAAATTACAGCCAATGTCACCTTATATACGCTCGGCGAGCACAGCGAAGATTCGCTCCGGTATTATAAAACAATAGGCGTTTTTCTCGGCGCATATACTTTAAGTGAAGATATTGTCGTGGAAGACAGCATCAAAAAGCCGATCATGTACTATGTGCATCAACTCAAGCAGAATCTTACCGAAAGTATACTAAAAGTGTTGCCAAACGAAAACGGCGGGTTCATTGTGGCACTGCTTTTTGGCAATAAATCGTATTTATCCGAAAATACGATTTCGAATTTCAGGGCAATCGGCATCTCGCATGTCACCGCCGTATCCGGCTTGCATTTATCTGTATTACTGCTTGTTTGTCTGAATATTTTCGACAGGTTTAAGATTGGGAAGCGAAGCGCAACTTCGTTTTCTGTCGTTTTTGTTCTCTTGTTTATGGCGCTTGCGGGGTTTTCTTTTTCAGTTTTAAGGGCAGGCTTTATGCTGCTTGTTATGTTGGCGGGTAAGCTGCTTAATCGGGATGCGGACTCAATAAACTCAATCGGCTTTGCGGTACTGCTCATCACTTTGACAAACCCATTTGCTGCAGGGTATATAGGTTTACAGCTATCCTTCTTTGCGACACTCGGCATCATTACAACACAAAAGAAATTGATGGCATCATACAATAAAATGCTTTCAAAGATGAAAGACACCGGGTTAAAGAAACTATTTCATTCAATCGCTGATACTATGATGATAACAGTGGCGGCAAGCGTCTTCATATTACCGGTATCACTCATTTACTTCGGTAGGCTATCGCTGATATCCGTCTTGTCAAATTTGCTGCTGATTTTCGGCGCAAGCTTAGCGATGATACTTGGCGGGACTGCATCAGTTTGTTTTCTGATTCCCGGTGCAAACTTTATTGCTTATCCGCTTTCAAGTGTTGCGGGTTTGTCGGCAAAAGCAATTATTAAAGGTTCCGATTTTTTAGCAAAGTTTCCATTCGCAGACATTAATATTGACCAAAAGTTCGTTTATATTTGGCTTGCGTTCTCGCTGACAACGTTTGCCCTTGCAATGGTACTATATAAAAATAGCAATAAAAGCCATGTGAGGTTGACGGCAATGCTTTGCTTGTTTACCCTTGCGGTAGCGGCCATTTCAAATTCATTATATAATGGCAATGCTGTAAAAATTACGGTTATAGATGCGGGCAATATAAGTGCATCCATTATTACAAGCAAGCACAAGGCCGCTTTAATAGGATGCGGCGGCGACAAATATGCGACAAAAAGGATTGTCAACGCACTGGAAGATGACGGTATTGATACGGTTGATTATTTGCTGATTCCCAGAACGACGGGAACCGAATCCAAAACAGCTTATGATATTGTAAGCACCTATAACCCCAAAACAATTACAGCGCCAAGACTAGATTGCGAGCTGGATTTCCTTAAAAAGTCAGAGTCGCTGACAATTACCCAAAAGTCATCTTCGCAATTATGGGGAAACGCAACTATCGATTATTTATACAATGAAAATTTAAGCTGTGCTTATGCGGAAATTTCAGGCTTACGAGTACTGTTCTTGTTTTATCCCGGATGTGATACCGAGTTAATACCTAATAACTGGAAAAAAGCAGATATTTTGATTTGCAGATCTAAAACGCCTGATAATTTAGACCTTACAAAATTCAAGTCAATTGTTATCAGTACAGATAAACCGTTATTGTCTTGCACACAAGAATACGATAAAAAAACAGGCGGGCATATGTTTTCTACAGCCGGACGAGGTAATATAGTGATTAACGTAAAAAGAAACTCAGGTTTCTCGATACAGAGGGAGAGATAAATGATTAAAAAAGGTTCGGCAAGAATTATAGGCGAAAAAGATATAAGAAGCTTATTGAAAAATGAAAAACTCGACGGATTATATTTCATTTTTGGTGATGAAAGCTTTTTGAAACTCTATTATGCCGATGAAATCGCAAAAAAAGCAGTCAGCAAAGATTTTGAAGATTTTAATATGCATCGTTTGGATGGGAAAAACACATCTGTCGAAATGATAAAGAACGCTGTAGAGGCTTTACCAATGCTTTCCGAATATTCATGCGTACTCGTTGATGATTTGGCGATTTATGATTTAAACCCTCAAGACGCCGAAAACCTACTAGCTGTGTTGAGCGATGTTCCGCAAAGCTGTTGTTTGATTCTCCTTATGTCAACAATCATAAAAAAAAGCGGAAGAACAAAGAAAGAACCTGAAAAACAGGGGGCTGAAGGTGACGAAAGCGGCAATGCCGATTCAAGCGTCGACGAAGAGATCGTGACAGAAAAAGCGAAAACGAATATTTGGGACGATATCCTAGCTATAGCAAAAAGCAGCGGATTTGCCATTGAGATGAGCAGAAGAAGTTTTAAAGACCTGACTATAATGCTAATGAAAGGTGCGGCCAAAAGAGGCAAAACCATTGATGAGAGAACCGCAAGTTATTTTGTTGAAAATGTCGGCAATGACATGGCCAACCTTCAGAACGAACTGGACAAAGTTTGCGCTTTTATAAAAAATGATAAGATATCCTCTAAAGATATTGATCTTATTGCAGTAAAAACAGTTGAAGCCAGGGTTTTTGATATGGCTGAACGTCTCATTACAAAGAATAGCGATGAAGCTTTCGGTATATTAGACACGATGATCGCACAAAAAATTGAGCCAGTCCTTATTATGGGGGCACTAATTTTTCCGTTTGTAGACATGTACAGAATAAAAACTGCGAACCGGGCCGGCCATCGTGCCGAGGATCTTGCAAAGTATTTTAATTATAAGAGCTCATATCGCCTTACAAAACAGGTAAGAATTGTCGGCAGCCTTTCGATTAATCAACTAAGGGTATGTTTGGATATTTTAAATGATGCGGACACATTAATAAAGAGCCGTTCTATTGAACCCAGGCTGATTATCGAACAAACGATGACAAGGATAGCCCATGTCATGTCAACATAATATTGATGTGTTAGGACCAAAAAGAGTGGATAAAATGATTAAAATCAAACAAGCGGTTATTGTTGAGGGCAAATACGATAAAATCAAACTATCGTCTATCATTGACGCAGTGATCATTGAAACAGACGGATTCAAAATATTCAAAGATAAAGAGAAACAAAAACTGATACGAAAACTTGCAGACAATTGTGGTGTTCTGATACTAACCGACAGCGATTCTGCAGGTTTCAAAATCAGATCGTTTCTCTGTGGAACAATACCAAACGAAAACATATACCACGCTTATATACCTGATATCCTTGTCAAGGAAAAAAGAAAGACGGCGCCTTCAAAAGAGGGGAAGCTTGGTGTTGAAGGTGTGTCGCCGTCAATAATTATTGATGCGTTGACACAGGCAGGGGTCATCTTCGAAGAATCAAGAGAAACTAGCAGAAGGATTTCAAAAAATGACTTTTATGAAGATGGCATCACCGGGAAAGAAAACAGTAGGCTTTTAAAATCCTTTTTATTAAAACATCTTGATTTGCCTGCCAGATTATCAACAAACTCATTTTTGAAAATTATCAACTTGTTTGTGACATATGATGAATACAAAGAAGCTATAAACACATGTATCACGCAAAAGGAGGATTCAGATGATAAGAATAGGACAGGGCTATGATGTGCATCAGCTTTGCGCAAACAGAAAGCTAATAGTTGGCGGTGTAGACATCCCGCATATAAAAGGACTTTTGGGTCATTCTGACGCGGATGTATTGCTACATGCAATTTCCGATGCGCTGTTAGGCGCTGCGGCTATGGGCGATATAGGGCAACTTTTTCCGGACACTGACGGCCAATTTAAAGATGCCGATAGCCTTGTGCTACTCAAGGCCGTTGTCAAAAAACTGAATTCAGTCGGTTTCAGAATAATTAATATCGATTCAACAATCATGGCAGAAGAGCCAAAGTTTAAACCATTTATAGGTTTGATGAGAGAAAATATTGCGATAGCTTGTGGCCTGGATCCAATTTCAGTTAGTGTAAAAGCAACAACCGAGGAAGGACTGGGGTTTACCGGCCGAGGTGAAGGAATCGCTGCAATTGCCGTGTGCCTTCTTGAAAAACAAGAGCTTAACTTGTGAATTTTTCGTAAACTATCATGAGTAAAATTGTATGCATTCTGAATAAGTGATAAAATATAGTAATAGAGCATGTTCTATCAATAACGTATTATGACTTTAAATATCAAAATATAGCTGAAACGAGGGTTTGCCATGCCGTTTATGGAAAGAATCATGAACTTCTGGAATCAAATATCTACAATATTTCTTTCATTTGAAATTCCTGATTTTTTAGATATTTGCTTGGTGGCATTTGTACTGTACCATCTGATTAAACTTATTAGAGAAACAAGGGCGTTTCAGTTAGCGAAAGGATTTCTCTTATTAGGAATTGCATATATCCTGATTACTGCTCTTCATATGCAGGCAAGCACTTATATTTTTCACAGACTGTTTACGGACCTTATTATTTTGATTATCATCTTATTTCAGCCGGAAATTAGACATGCGCTTGAGAGTGTTGGCGGTAGCAGCATACCCAAATTTGGGTTTTTTACCGGTTCTAAAAACGAAAACACCGTTCGAAACGAAACTATAAAAAAAGCGATTAATGATGTATGCAAAACGTGCAATGATTTTGGACAGAAAAAAATAGGCGCAATCATTGTATTTGAAAGAGATACCCTGCTTGGAGAAGTTATAAATACGGGAACAGCTATCGATGCAACTGTATCAAAAGAACTCATTGGCAACATCTTTTTTCCTATGTCACCGCTTCACGACGGGGCAACAGTTATCAGAAACGGACGAATTATTGCGGCCGGATGCATTTTGCCTCTCACACAAAGCCAAACGATTAGCCGTGATTTGGGGACAAGGCATCGTGCCGCTTTGGGTTTGAGCGAAGAAGGTGATGCCGTTGTCGTAGTCGTGTCGGAAGAAACCGGCGGTATTTCAATTGCAAAGAAAGGGTTGCTCGAACGGAATATATCCGAATCTGTTCTGAGAGAAAAACTCAATAACGATTTACTTTTAGATACGAGCGCAAACAAGAACGACCCCGGTGTAATTAAAAAAATATTCGGGGGTTTAAAAAGATGAAAATAAAAAACTTCTCATTTAACAATCTATTTTACAACAACAGATTCGTTATGGCCTTTTCTTTGGTTATGGCTGTTGTTGTTTGGTTAATCGTAGCAATTCAGTTCAGCCCTCAAGATGAAAGAGTTGTAATGGATGTGCCTGTAAAAATTATCATGTCAAGCAATATTGAAACCTTTGATCTTCAAATATTCGGTATAGCTGATTTTAAAGTGGATGTGACCGTTACAGGCAAGCGATATATGGTGTCGTCCAACAATCTTTCTGCGGATGACTTCATTGTAACCGCCAACACAAATTATGTTGATTCAGCCGGAGAATACTCCCTTAAGCTTGATGTGAGAAAAAAGACACAAGATTCGGATTTTGAAATATTAAAAATATCAAATGAAAATATTGAAGTGTACTT
Organism: Clostridiales bacterium; assembly: GCA_012728445.1. GTDB lineage: Bacteria > Bacillota > Clostridia > Oscillospirales > Acutalibacteraceae > UBA1447. The sequence continues at coordinate 8,722 of JAAYFA010000123.1, forward strand.
TGACTCTTACAAAGAAAGCGAATATACACTTATACCTGAAACAATTTCTTCCGGCAATATCATACCGAAGGGTTATTTTAAAGACTCTGAAATTCTTTCTGCAAAAACGGTTACGGTTTCCGGGCCTGCGACCGAGGTTAATAAAATAAGCAAAGTTTATGCCCGGATTACCGTTGATACCGTATTGACAGCAACGAAAACATACAAAGCGGAAATTATTCCGTTAGGTGAATATGGCAGTGTACCAAGATATTTATCCATCAATAATGGCAATGTGGATATTGCCGTTACAGTGCCAATATATAAAGTTGCCGAGCTTCCGGTTACCGTTAGCTTCAAAAACAGCCCGGCGTACTTTTTAGAGAATCCATTGCAATTCACCTGCAATCCACAAATAGCAACATTCGGTGTAGATGAAACTGTGTTGGAAAGTATGAAGCAAGCGAGTATCATGACGATTGACTTCAGTACAATAAAATCAGGGAAAAATGTATTTTCCGTTAAGAGCAAAGTTATCGAAAACATCAAGGTTGTTGATAATACGGAAGAGTTTAAGGTAACGGTTGATGCCGGCAGCTTGACAGAAAAGAAGTTTTCTTTAACCGAAACCAATATTCTGCTGCAAAATATTAACAAAGAAAACACTGCGACCCTCATTAGCAAAAGTATTCAAAATGTTGTGGTTGTGGGGGACAAAACGACAATTGAAACGTTGACCCCCGACAATATTTTTGCCGACATTGATTTTGCCAACACAGTTTTGGAGAACGGAACCATTAAAATTCCGGCAAAAATTTATGTGAAAGACCATGACGATTGCTGGATTTATGGTCAATATTCGGTAGAAGTGAATATCACAAAGTAGTTTTAGTATTATGAAGTTATGCATGATTTAAGAAAGCGGTGTAAACTTGAAAAAGAAAAAAACGAACAAGGCGCCAATCAGTGTTGGCGGGCAGGCTCTGATGGAAGGCATCATGATGC
>JAAYFA010000238.1 GCA_012728445.1 Clostridiales bacterium
CCCGTCGCTTTCCTATGGTTCCACTATCGCCTCTCCACTGCTCACCTATCTCTCACCTATCGCTAACCCACCGCTCACCTATCGCTAACCCACCGCTCACCTATCACTCACCCGTAACCCCCGTTCCCCAATCGCTTCTCCGCTCAGCCTAAACGGCAAGCACCCTTGCCACATCCTTGAATATCTTTGCAAAGCCCGCAACGCAGGTGACAGCCGCTCTTTCCAGTTGGCGGTCAATTAATTTGTCATACTCCGTCATCACCTCGCCTGCCTTGACCATTTCGAGCGCGCAGCTTTTATCGAACCCGATAATCTTGCCGCTTTGCACGGCGGAGGACTTGATCAAATCGGCGCCGATGGGTGTAATTTGCTTGCCCGTGCGCTGAAAATTAAAACCCGCAGCGGCATCTTTGAACTCCGGGATGTTGAGCATCTTCACCATCACATCGGGTGATGCAATAATGGCGCTCAGCTCATAGGGGTCGAAAAGATTCCAGAACGTCACAAGGTCGTTATAGGTCAGTGTGCCGGCAGTTGCGACACCGGTGCTTTCGGCCGCGTTGGCATTACCGTCCCCGTTTACAAGCACATTCACGGCATCTTTAAGTTGCGAGCGCGCGATGTAGGCGCCGATTTGCTTGAGCGTCACCGTAAACAGGTCCAGCCTTTGGAAACGGATAGCCTCATAAGAGGCCACAAGCATCCGCCCACGTTTGCGCAGTTGAACCAAGTTTTCCTGCGTCTTGACCACCGTTTCGGGGATATAGGCACCTTCGCCGACCACCTTGAGTTCCTTTTCATCCTCGGTGGGGATGGAGGTGATGGAGCGGTAATCCAACCCGTTAATGACCGTTGTCGCGGCGATGATGCGCGGGAGCACATTCGCTTCCTCCATCCCTTGGCGCACAGCGCGGCTAACATATTCCGGGAACAGCGTTGCGGAATCCGAGGTTTTGAAAAACTTTTCCACCACATCGCTGCCCGCTCCGCTGACTTTAATGCCAAAGCGTTTGAGCTGCCTTTGGTAGGCATCCAACCCTTCAAGCGCAGTCCCTTTGTAATCCACCGAGGGATCCAGCGCCTCCAGCGCGCCGGTAAATGATTTGTTCTGTGTATACAGCCCTTTTTCGAGTTTAATGATATCGAAACTTGACATAGATTTTCTTCCTTTCAGTTTTTATTGTGTGGTTCGGCATCCTTGACGAACCGTCTAATGCCTTTATGTTTTGCGGTATGTTTGGGAGGCCAACCCCTACAAATACTCCGGTTCACAATCGCTTCTCCAATGCTTCTCGCGACAAAGTCGCACGTCCCCAATTGCTTCTCTGCAAACCTACAGCATCACCCCAACCGTCTTCGCCGTCGCATCCACCCGCAGCACCAACATACTTCTGCCGCCGCTTGCAACAACCTTCACCCCGCCGCTGCCGTCTGCCGCCAGGATTACGTAACCCGCCACCGGAGCTGTGCCGGTATAAGGCAGTGTGATAAATCCGCTCATCTGCACGCTGGCGTACCCTCTGCTCACTCCATTCGCCACACCGCAAAAACTGTCCTCCGCCGCGCAGCTGTCCACCGTGTCGTTGGCGCTGATTTTAACCGGAACGCCCTGCGTCAAACCGCTTGCCGCCCTAAAGGTCGCAAGGCTCTCTTTGTAACCGTTAAATGATACTGGCATAATTATAAACTCCTCCCTATTCTATGTTTTTTACATTTTTCAAAGCCAAATAACTCGGATAGAGCAGAGCCCTATCCCTACAAAACACGAACGAACTTTCACCTTAGATGCGTAGGGCAAGGGCTCTGCTCTTGCCGTCCTTCGCAATCAGATGCCTATATTCTAAATTCATTGTTGTCCGCCGCTGCCGGGCGCAACTCGGCTTTGAGTTGTGGTTTCATCGGTACGATTTTTTCCGTTCTTTCGCCGAAGGCTTTTTTGAGTTCCCGTAACTCCTCGACCGAAAGCCTTTCACAAATGGAGCTCAGGCTCTCTCCACCCATTTGCGGCAGTGTAATCAGCCCCATGCGGATGACTTCCATCGTGAGTTCTTCCCGGTATGCCTTACCGTCCGCCGCCTGCTTTTCCAAGTGCTCCATACGAGTAAGCAAACTCTTTTTTTCCTCCCTGCCGAGGGTTGTTTCCACCTCCGTGTTCTGCAACGCTTTTAAAATGTCTTCCATATTCCTCTCCTCTCCTTTCCCGACTTTATAAGATTTTGTAACCCCTGCCGCCCTTTGTGCCGGCACCGCTACAAATGACCACTCGTAAGCATCCACGGGTTCGCTCAAAACCGTGTGGCAAATTTGGCCGCCGTAACTTTTCCCCTTGCTGTGCTCGCACCCCTCCTTTTTTAAGTCCGTACCGCAAACCGAGCAGGTCATCAGCTTGACCGAACAGCCCACACTCGCCTCCTTTTTAATGCCCGCATCTATTTCCGCAATCAAGTCGGTATTTTTTGCCGTTCGGGGCATATAGGCCTTAGCCTTTATAAATGTATATGGCTCCCCCGTGCTCGTGTGTTTTTCGCCTTGTGTCACAACCTGCGTGTCATACAGCCTTGAGGTTTGGTCGCGGGCGTTCATGCTGTGGTTAAAAATACCGGTTTTGCCCGCAAACAATTCTGCCAAGGTCTTCAGCGCCGCCAAATCAAACCGCTCAAAATCTCTGTCCACCTCGTTGTCGCAAAGCAACACATGAAAGATGTAAACATCATCCGCTCCGAGTGTTTTTCGCGTATAGCGGTTAATCATCTCCATGTCGCTACCGGTGGGCACTGCGGGTGTGACTTGTGTTAAAAAATCTTTGTTCATCTAGAGTCCCCTTCCTTTAAAAGTTTGGATGCCTGTGCCTCAAACAATACAGCCCTGCTTTCTTCCACCCTGTCCTGCAGAGTGATGTCGCTCCACAGCAATTGTGCATCTGCCACAAAGCCGTTGAAGCGCAAAAAGATGCCGCAAATTTGCAGGATAACAGGTGTTAAGATGCGACGGTATGCTTCAAGCTCACTCGTTAACGCATCCGCTTGTTGGGAGGACATCCGCTCCGTCGAACTCCACGACAGCCCGAGCATAAACGGCGGCAGTCCCGTTTTGGCCACAATTTGCTCCAGCATTTGGCGCACCGGCACATCACTGTCTAAAATTTGATTGTCCGCGCCAATAACCTTAATTTGCACATCGCCCACGGCGACAAAATCCTTGACACAGCCGCCCGTCTGCATGGTCTCACCCCACTCCTTTGCGACTTGCAGGGCTCTGTCCTTGGCATACGCTCTGTCAATCGCGTCGTTTTGCGGCTTGTAGGTCACGGCAAAACGCACGTTACCCACCCGTTCCCAATTCGTGCCGATGGTGCCGAAAATCTTCATCAGCACACAGCTGACAAAGGGCAGTCCTTTGAGCATGGAGTTACCCTCCAACTGCCCGGGTTCCGGGTTTAATACCGAGAGCATGACCAAGTCCCTGTAACGAACAAGCTCCGCTTCGCAGCCACTGTGCACGTAAATGTCAACGTCTAACCCGTTCGTCGACCGGCGCAGTTCAATGTCCTTCAGCGGCGCATTGTAAAGCGCTGCAATATGACCATTCCCATCCGTTACAATTTCGCCCACGGCCGTGCCGCAGGTAAGCAACTGTTCAAAATAGGTTGCGACAAAAGCGTCAATACCACACTGATTGCCGCCGACCGGCACCTGTTGCAAAAAGCGGTCGAGCGCCGCCTGCGCCCTCGTGTCCCTGCACTTGACTTCAAACCCGCTCGTCAACCGCACCAACTTAAAAATAGCGGCATCAATCACCGGCACCGCTTCACGCAGCGCATAGTAAAGTTTTACCTGCGGCGTGGAAAGCGGCGCATAGCCATCCAAAATGCCAAACGGATGCCCGCCCTGCGGCCCCGTTTGCGGTACCGGCACCGCTGTTTTTGCTGCAGATTTTTTGCTGAACAAAGACATTTGTGTTCCCTCCTTTCTGAAAATTTTTAAAGAGACGACTCCCTAAATCGTTAACGACTAACATTAACGCCTGCGGCAGGCTCTATAGAATGCAAAGCGTCCATTCCTCTTTAACAAGGATGCATGGAATTCCGTGCACCTTTTTCGGCGCGTTCTCTGTAGGGGGATGTCATCTACGGATGACTTTAGGATTAAAGCTTCCCTGTAAAGCTCAAAACATTTACAGGGCGATCTCCAACCGCTAACCCCTAACCACTGACCACTAACCACTCTGCTCGCCCCTGCTAAGCGAAAACACAAAAAAGCTATCATCTGCGACCATCACCGTCGACACAAAGTAACGTATATCATCCATAGCATGGTCATGTTCTTTGCGCGGGGAATCTTTTGCGGTGTTGTCGTCCCAGCGATACAGTCCAAACTCGCGCACGCTGTCCGTACAGTTGGGGCAAATGATAATCTTCCGCTCCTTGAGTGCGTCGGACACTCGGCGGATACCGTCCAGCACCTCATTTTTAGCGGGGACCGCTTTGAACTTGCCGTGGCGGCGGATGCACGCCATAAAGCTTGCCGCCGAAGGATCCACCACGACCGCCTCAATCGCCGTCTCCCCCGCGAGTTCTTCCAGCGCGGCATAATGCTCTTCATCCGTGCGCTGCTCGCCTGTGCTGCGGCTGTCGTGATAATATTCCGCCACGCGGTACCAACGTGTCCCAAAAAGACCCCACAGTCCGAAGGACGAGGGATTCACCGTACCATAATCGCAGGATATGTAGTGCTTTGTGGGTGCCCCGTCCGGTGGCTCGCGCACATGTGCGGCTTCCTTAAACATTGGGTAAACCAAGCCTTGTGCCGCCACCCATTTACCTTCCACAAATCGTTCGTAAAAGGCGCCGCTGTATAGGCTCTTATAGCGCTGTATAATCCGCTCGGTGAGCGAAGGATTGTCGTCCATTGTAAAATGAAGATACAAGCAGTTCTTCTGCTGTGCCTTTTTAATCCATTCCTCATGGAACCAGTGCAAAGGATTTTCCGGGTTACAGTTAAACCAGAGCTTGGAGCCGTCCAGCGAGCAACGTGCTAACGCCTGTTCCACAAAGGAACGCGGCATCAAGGCGACTTCATCCAGCAGTACGCCACCCAGTGTCATCCCCTGTATCAGCGCGGCCGAGCCCTCATCTTTACCGCCGAACAAATAGAAGCGGTTCTTACGCCCGTTGCGGCTGATTTCCAGCAGATGTTGGGACCGTTTTTCCGCACACTCAAAACCGATTGCCCGCAGTGCCGGCAGTAGTGGCACGACCACATTGCGGCGCAGCGATGCGATGGTTTTGCCGCAAACCGCAAACGACGTGTCCTCAAATGTGTAAAATGCCCATGCGATAAACGACAACGACATGCAAATGGTCTTGCCGGATCGCACTGCGCCGTCGCAGATAATTGCGTCGTGCCCGCCATGGGCACTGCCTTTGCACCACCAACATAAAACCGCCATCTGCTTTGCGGAAAAGGTTTTAAAAACCATGCTCATGGGTTCACCGCCAACACATTGCCCGCCAGCGCTTTTGCCCCTCTCTCCAGCGCTTCATAAAACGGCAAGGCGCTGTTTTGAGTTGCATCGGTTTCGCTCATTTCCTTTAAGCGTTCCAACGCTTTCAAGCGGTCGAAAAACTTAATCTCCAACCCACCGCCTTTGGGTCGTTTGATGTCGGACACATTGAGCATATCCATTTGTTCCATTATCTCCGTCCCCGGCGCCTCGTCCATAAACAATAGCCGCAAGGCATCCGTCACGCTGCCAAACGCCAGCCGGCGGTAACCCGCGCAAACCTCTTGCGACGTAACCGACCGTTTCCCCGTAACACGTGCCAACTCCTGCCGGATATCCGAACGCAAAAGCAGTTTGGCGGCCGCTCTTTCGGGCAAGATGGTGTAGCCCGCTCGCGCAGCCGCACCGCGCCCGTCGCTGCCCTCGCTCAAGTAAAAACAAAACAGTCGCTCTTTGCCGGTCAATGCCTTCTCTTTTCCCATTCCTTCACCTCGCTTTAATGATGGGTGTTTTTCATTTTGATAAAAATATTCCAAGCCTTTACAAGACGAAGCCCGGCCTTCTATACGGTGAAGGGTGTCCCCACACAACCAAAGCGTGAATCCCCACGATTGTTATCGAAAAAAAGATAATTTTCATGATTTTTCTCAATTTTTTGCAGTTTTTACAAAAAATATTTTGCCAATGTTCCGTTATTAGTCAATTAACAGTCAATATGGCTGTATTCATCCGATTTAGGCAATCAAGTCCCTATTGCGCCATTTATTATAATATAGCTTGACTTTTTGCCCTTATTGCGTTAAAATGCAGATGTTGGTTTTCGCTATGCGAAACAGACTATTCTTTTTTAAAAGTTGGTGAATCTGTTTGGACAGCTCCGGCAAACCCGAACCCCGAAGTAGAAAAAAAATATTAATGCAGCGCCAAGGGCTGTTTGGCAGATTTGGGCATTCCCGTATAAAGTAAAAGCAACCGTGCTTTTCTTTATCACGGAATCCCTGTGTGCCTTTGCCCCGTTGCGAGGAAAGAGGCATCACATGGAGGAAAACAGATTCCTTGAGATGGTAGATACCATGCGCGCGAGCGGCAAATATTCCGCTTTGCGCAAAATTTTGTGTGACATGAACACCGTGGACACCGCGCAGTTGATTGAGGTTTTGGAAGCCGAAGATCTATTGCGTGTGTTTAACATCCTGCCTGAGGATGTTTCCGCCGGTGTTTTTTCATATTTTGAACCCCATACGCAAGAAAAGCTTGTCGACGTCATGCAAGACAGTGAGCTGGAAGCACTTGTAGAAAATCTTTTTATTGACGATACCGTGGCGTTTCTTCGCTCGGCACCGGCGGATGTCGTCAAACGCGTACTCGCCCGTATGGAGTCCGACGAGCGCAAGCGGATCAATCAACATCTGCAGTATCCCCGTTTTTCTGCCGGTAGTTTAATGACCTGCGAATTTATTGAGCTCGACGACAGCATGACCGTGAGCGAGGCCATGACGCTCATCCGCAAAACAGGCAGCAAAAAAGAAACGGTGTATGTTTGCTACTGTGTGGACTATGTCCGCCGGCTCATCGGCGCGGTACCGCTCAGCCGTCTGCTGCTCAGTGACGATAATGCGTCCATAAGGGACATCATGGACAGCGGCGACAAGCTCAAGTTTGTCGGGACAGATGACGATCAAAAAAAGGTCATCGACCTCGCACGCAAATACGACCTCTACTGCCTACCCGTTGTGGATACGGACAAAAAGCTCGCCGGCATCATCACCATTGACGACATCATTGACGTTTTGGTGGAGAAAACACCAAGGACATTGAGAAGATGGCGTCCCTGCGTCCATCTGACGACAAATATATGCAAACCAATTTGTTCAGCCTGTTTAAAAACAGAATCCCCTGGTTGCTCATTTTAATGATTGCCGCCACTTTTACGGGGCTGATTGTTCAGCAATATGAAAGCTTACTCACCGCATTTTTCGCCTTAATCGTTGCAATCCCCCTTTTAACCGGCAGCGGCGGCAACGCAGGCCTGCAGTCGTCCGCTACCATCATCAGGGGCTTAACGCTTGGGGAAATTAAAAGCAAAGACTACCTACGCGTTATGGCAAAAGAAGTCGCGCTCGCGCTGCTGTGTGGTGTTGCGCTTGCCGGAGTCAACTTTGCGCGGATGTTTTTCATCAGCAAAGAAGCGCTGCCGCTTTGCTTTGCCGTTAGCGTAGCACTCGTGAGTGCGGTGCTGATTGCAAAAATAATCGGTTGCGCCCTCCCCATGCTCGCCAAACGTGCGGGGCTGAAACCTGCGCTGGTCTCTAACACCATGCTAACCACGCTCATTGATGCGTGCACACTAGCGGTTTATTTTGCCTTGGCGAAAGTAATTTTAACGGTTGCATAATTATCATCAGAAAGCCCCGAAATCCGACGCATAAAGCGTGAGATTTCGGGGCTTAATTTTGTCTTCACGGTTGACTTTCCAGCTGAATTCCGTTATGATTATTAGCAATGATTATAATAAGGGAGATTTTTGATTATGCTCAACAACACCGAAAAAACGATGGATGCCGTCGTCGCCCTTTGTAAGAACAGAGGCTTTGTTTATGCAGGCAGTGAAATATACGGTGGCCTTTCCAATACCTGGGATTACGGTCCGCTCGGTGTTGAATTCAAGAATAATGTCAAGCGCGCCTGGTGGCAAAAATTTGTACAGGAATGTCCCTACAACGTTGGGCTGGATTCGGCTATTTTGATGAACCCCCAAACGTGGGTGGCCTCCGGTCACGTGGGCGGATTTTCCGATCCGCTTGTGGACTGCAAGAGTTGCAAAACCCGCCACAGGGCAGACAAACTCATTGAGGACGCAGGCGTCAACCCGGCCGGCTGGAGCTTTGAGGAAATGTCCAAATACATGACCGACAATAAAATTGCCTGCCCGGATTGCGGCGCAAGCAATTTCACCGATATCCGCAAGTTTAACTTGATGTTCAAAACGTTCCAAGGCGTGACGGAAGACAGCCAAAGCGAGCTCTTCCTCCGCCCCGAAACGGCACAGGGCATTTTTGTCAACTTTGCAAACATTCAGCGTACCACACGCCGCAAGATTCCTTTTGGCGTAGCCCAAATCGGCAAAAGCTTTCGCAACGAAATAACGCCCGGCAACTTCGTTTTCCGCACCCGTGAGTTTGAGCAGATGGAAATGCAGTTCTTTTGCAAACCCGGTACGGAGCTGGATTGGTTTGACTATTGGAAACATTTCTGCAAAGAATGGCTGCTGTCTCTGGGGCTAAAGGAAGAAAATCTTCGCCTGCGCGACCATACGGCCAAGGAACTTTCTCACTACTCCAATGCGACCACCGACTTTGAGTTCTTGTTCCCCTTCGGTTGGGGCGAACTTTGGGGTTGCAAGCCGCGGAAACTATGACTTGACGCAACACCAAAATGCTTCCGGCAAGAGCTTAGAGTATTTTGACCAACAGACCGGCGAAAAGTATCTGCCCTTTGTGGTGGAACCTTCCCTCGGTGCGGATAGAATGGCGCTGGCCTTCCTGTGCGATGCGTACGACGAGGAAGTTGTCGATGAGGCAAAAGACGACAAAAGAATCGTTCTTCGTCTGCACCCCGCACTCGCACCCATCAAAGTCGCTGTGCTCCCGCTTTCCAAAAAACTCGGTGAAGAAGCCACGAAGGTATATACCATGCTTGCCAAAAAATTCATGGCCGAATACGACGATGCAGGTTCCATTGGCAAACGCTACCGTCGCCAAGATGAAATCGGCACTCCGCTTTGCATCACCTTTGACTTTGATTCGCTCGAGGATAACAGCGTCACCGTGCGCGACCGCGACACGATGGAACAAGTCAGGCTGCCAATATCGGAGCTCGTCTGCTATATTGAAAAGCAGCTGGAGTTTTAATTTATGGCTGAACAATGGTTGAACAATAGGTGAACAATGGCTTAGCAATCGTTCTCCTATCGCTCACCTACTTCTCACCCACCACTCAACTATCTTTCGTACATTCAAGGAGGCATATCAAACCTATGAAAATAAACTTTACCGAAACCGTCCTGCGTGACGCCAACCAATCGCTCATCGCCACCAGAATGCCCTTTTCCGATTTTGAAGGAATCCTTAAAACCATGGACAAAGCGGGCTATTATTCTTTGGAATGCTGGGGCGGCGCAATTTTCGACTCCTGCCTGCGCTTTTTGAACGAGGACCCCTGGGAGCGTTTGCGTAAAATTAAAAAAGCTTGCCCCAACACAAAACTGCAAATGCTGCTGCGTGGGCAGAATATTTTAGGCTACAAACATTACCCGGACGACGTCGTCCGCTTGTTCGTCAAAAAGAGCGTAGAAAACGGGATTGACATTATCCGAATTTTCGACGCGCTCAACGATATACGTAATATTGAGGTTGCCGTTGACGAAACGTTGAAAAACGGCGCACACGCTTCGGGCACCATCTGCTTTACCATCAGCCCCATTCATAACCTTGAAAGCAACGTCAAACTTGCCAAAGATATGGAAACACTGGGTGTAAACTCCATTTGCGTCAAGGATATGGCAGGTATCATGGGGCCGCAAGATGCTTATGATTTGGTGAAGGCGCTCAAAGAAAATGTCAAAGTTCCGATTGTTGTCCACACGCATTCAACAACGGGGCTTGGGATTCTTGCCCTTCAAAAAGCTGTGGAAGCCGGCGCGGATGTTATCGACACGGCCATTTCGAGTTTCTCGGGCGGCACGTCACAGCCTCCGACGGAAACCCTTGCGTATGCGTTACGGCAAGAGGCTTACGAGGTAGATCTTGACGATAAAGTGCTCAAACAAATAAACGATTATTTCAAGCCAATTTTGGCAAAAAGTCTCGAAAGCGGGCTTCTCAATCCGCTGGTCATGGGGACGGAAACCGACGCACTGGTTTATCAAATCCCGGGCGGTATGCTTTCGAACCTGGTCTCTCAACTAACTGCACAGAATAAGCTGGATAAGTTGGATGAAGTGCTCGCCGAAACACCAAAGGTCCGTAAGGATTTAGGCTACCCGCCACTGGTTACACCGATGAGTCAAATGGTCGGCGTGCAAGCAGCGGGCAATGTGCTCTCGGGCCAACGCTACAAGAACATTTCCAGCGAAATCAAGAGCTATGTCCGGGGCGAATACGGCAAGCCGCCGGGTGATATTGATTCGGAGCTGAAAAAGCTTATTTTAAATGGCGAAGAACCCATCACCGGCCGCTATGCAGACCTACTGAAGCCCGGCCTGCCCGCTGCGAGAGCGTACTTGGGCAAAAGAGCAAAGTCCGACGAGGATGTTTTGTCTTACATCGCTTTTCCGCCGCAAGCGGAAGCTTTCTTTGACAAACGCGATGAAAAAGAAAAACATACCTACGCTTACACGATAGAAAAATTGGACGATTAGCAGATAAAAACTAAACCCGGGAGGTACTATTTATGCTCGCAGACAAAGATTTCGGCCTTATTGACGCTTTATTGGTTTCGGGAGCCGGTTTCACGATCGTCTTTCTTGAACTCGCTTTGCTCGCAGTGCTGGTTTTTCTGCTGTCAAAAACCGTGCGCTTCTTTTTGCGCAAAGCGGAAGACAAAAAAGCTGCCGCCGGTTCTCATAACCTAAGTGTTGAAGCTGTGCCGCAGATTTCCGCCGCTTTATCCAAAAAATCACACGGACAACTTGAACTGGTTGAAACGGACGAGCCGACGGCCGCGATAATCATGGCCATCATCAGCAATAAAACGCAAATCCCACTGAACAAGCTTCGTTTTATAAGAATCCGATTGCTGGAGGAATAGAAAGATGAAATACAAAGTAACGTTAAACGGCAGAACCTACGAGGTTGAGGTAGAAGAAACCGAGGCCGTCATCACCAATGTGGCTCAAGAAGTCCGGCAGGCGCCGGCAGCAGCCCCTGCTCCACCGCAGGTACAAGTGGCGGCAGTCCCCGCAGCAGCCCAGCCTGAAGCAGAGGGAGAAAAAGTCCTAGCACCAATGCCGGGCATCATTCTGTCGCTGAATGTTGTAACGGGCCAAGTGGTCAAGGCAGGCGACACCCTGCTTGTGCTCGAAGCGATGAAAATGGAAAACGAAATAGTGGCGTCATCCGATGGTACGGTAAAGCAGCTTCTTGTGCAAAAAGGCTCAACTGTTGACACGGATGCCGTACTTGTTAATATTGGATAGGAGTTACTATGAGTATAGTCGGTATTTTGCAGGGAATATGGGAAAGTTCGGGTTTGTATGCCCTTACCTACAAAGAGGGCATTATGATTTTGCTCGCTTTCCTCCTTTTATTTCTTGCTATTGTTAAAAAATTTGAGCCGCTGCTGCTGCTCCCCATCGCATTTGGGATGCTTTTGGCAAACCTGCCCAATGCCGGTTTAATGGCCCCCGCTGCCATGGGCGAACCTTGGTATACCGCCGGGCTGTTAAATCTTTTGTATATGGGCGTTAAAAGCAGCATCTTCCCCTGCCTGATTTTCCTTGGTATCGGTGCGATGACGGACTTTGGCCCCATGTTGGCCAACCCCGTCAGCCTGCTTTTGGGTGCCGCGGCGCAGTTTGGTATTTATATTGCGTTTATTATCGCTATCTAGCTGGGGTTCCCCGCGGCGCAAGCCGCCTCTATCGCCATCATCGGTGGTGCAGACGGCCCAACGGCTATTTTCCTCACCGGCAAGTTGGCGCCGGAGCTTTTAGCACCTATAGCCATAGCCGCTTATTCTTACATGGCGCTCATACCAATGATTCAGCCGCCGATTATGCGTGCGCTAACCACCAAAAAAGAGCGTTCCGTTAAAATGCAACAACTGCGTGTTGTCAGCAAAGCGGAAAAAATAATATTCCCCGTTGTTGTTTTGGTTTTATGCGCCTTCATTTTGCCCTCCGTCGCTCCGCTTATCGGTATGCTTATGTTAGGCAACCTGTTTAGAGAAAGCGGCGTGGTCGAGCGCCTAAGTGATACATCACAAAATGCGCTCATCAATATTGTCACCATCTTTTTGGGTGTCACCGTCGGCGCCACGGCAAACGGTGCGAGTTTTCTCACCGCAAAAACACTTGCCATTATAGGAATCGGGCTCACCGCCTTTGCTTTTTCTACGGTCGGCGGACTGCTGGCCGGCAAGTTGTTATATGTCATCACCAAAGGCAAGGTAAACCCGCTTATCGGCGCAGCCGGCGTTTCCGCCGTGCCCATGGCGGCAAGAGTCGCACAAACCGAAGGTCGGAAAGCCAATCCCGCAAACTTCCTCTTAATGCACGCCATGGGACCGAATGTCGCGGGCGTTATCGGTTCCGCCGTTGCGGCAGGCTTTTTGCTCTTGATGTTCGGTAAGTAAGAATTTTTTTTGAAACGGTTTTGTGTCCTTTCCTGACATAAAAGCCGGAAAGGACACG
>JAAYFA010000094.1 GCA_012728445.1 Clostridiales bacterium
AATTTTTCTTTGCTTATGCTATAGTAAAAATGAAAATTTGTCAACTTTTCAGCTTGTCGATTTCAAGCAGTTTCTTAATTGAGCCACCGTCTTGAGCAATCTCACTGTAGAATTCATGCGCCCAAATGTTATGCCGTTCGCCTTTCTGCCGAGCATAAGCAAAGTAAATGCGGCCGTTCATCATGAGTTTTGCCACGGCGTAAAAGGCGGGGAACATATCAAACGGCAGGTTTTCTATTGCAAAAACAAATTCCTCTCGCGTGCCCGGCGGGACAGCTACCTTTTGTGTACGGGGGGCAATGTTGGCGAAAGCGAAGGGGTTATGCCCGCCGAGCGACCAGGTTTCCACCGGCGTTGCGATGGACAACTCGCCGGAAAGTGCTTCGGTCGTATGATTGACCACCGTCACAAGCAGACGATTGTCCGACAGCTCCATTTCCATTTCCGGATTAAAACTGCCGACTTCAAACACATCTTCAAACCGCTGACCGTCGTCTTCATAATGCAGGCGAATCATGCCCTCGGCATCGGCAGAAGGCTTTGTGATGGCAACCGGGAAAATTTTATAGCCGCCCGATTCGACATCGTAACTGAAGTTTTTCGAATCGGCTTGCCAGCCTTGGGGTAGGGTTAAATCCAGTACGCCTTTTGCGGGCATATCGGGGCGATTGTTTGCGACACTGACTTCCACTTCAAAGCTGAGGTCGTTCAAATATTTTACTTTTTTGCCAATAACCGCCGCCACCGCTAAGTACCCCATGGGCATCGTGCCAAGGTCATGTTCCCAGCTCCTGATATAGGTTGGTTCCACATCTTCACGGTTCGCACCAATTTCTGCAGCGCCGATTTTTTCCTGTGGTGGGATGGGCGTGAGCAAGTAACTTTCAATGGAATGCCCGGGAACGGTTGTCTCTAAGGATTCTTTTGCAAAATCGATTTTCAAACCTTCCTCATCCATCAGGTTTGTACTTTGCGCACCGGCAAGCTCGAACCCAAAATCAAAATTCGCCCTACTGTCTTGCCCGTGGGGTTCAAACCCTCTTACGGTAATCCCGCGGCTAAAGATATCGCCATACTTTCCTTGCATAGCGGCCAGCGGATAGCCGCCCGCCTTGAAGGCCGTTACAATAAAGTCGCCACTGGATTTCAAGAAGCTTTTTTGCTCCGGAAGAGGCTGGTTTTCGCCCGCCGATATACCGGCTACACCGATAAGATTATCATTGAATTCTAACGCCTTGCGGTACACCCCTGCCTCCCGATAACTGCCTTCATGCGGATACAGCGCGTAGGTGAACACATGCGTTTTCTGTTCCGGTATCAGTTCGCCATGGCCGGTGGTTTTACCGATGTTGCCATAAAACTCCGCAGTGTGGAAAAGCATCATATTTAGCAGCCCGTCACGCTCAACACTACAGGCCAAATTTCCTGTGTTGATGACGGCTGTCCCGTAGTCGTCCGCTGTCTTCAAGGGCGAGGCGGTCACGATATTCGTGAGTTTTGCAAATCTACCCGACGCAAACGCCGCCGTAAAGTCTTTGACAAAAATGTGGAGATCGTCGATATTTTTCGCTTTTATCAAGAAGGTGTCAATCGGTTTATCCAGCAGATTGTCGCTGTCGATTACATAAAGCACGGCAACGCCATCGGATGCCAAACTATCTTCGAAACTTTTTCGCTGTGCAGACCCACAAGCCTTCAGCAACTTGTCTTCATATTCGTTTTTGACCCCATTGATGTTCAAGACAAAACGGGTGTCGGTGTTCATTAAGTCCTCATTAAAGTGAACAAGCTGTGTGGCATGGGCTTTGCGTATTTTATCCGGATAGCAGGTTACGGGTATTGATTTTTTGGTAAGCGCTTTCAGCAGCGTGTCACTCGTATCTTTCAGCGCATCGTTTTCGCTGCGAATAATCTCACTCATCCCAATATTGTCATTGCCTTTGTCATTTAGCCGCAGCGTAACGGTCGGGCCATAGTCCAACCACTGGTTGGCGGCGTACACTTGGCAACGGGAGAACATGGCGTATTGATGGGTTTGAAAATCCAGCTTTTTATCGCTTTCGCAGCGCACAGCAGGCGCAAAACGGTCATCGAATATTGGCCGCGCGCCATCCATATCCAGTGGAAACGTCACTGTAAACAAATCGTCATTCGCTTGGTAGTCTTCCACGACTGTCTTCAAGTCAATGCGTTTCACGCCGTTATACAGCGTAATTTCTTGCTTAATGCTGGCGATGGTATCCATCTTTACTTTTACAATAAGTCGTGTAAAGCTATCGCCCTTTACACCCTTTACGCTTGCCGGAAACTCGGAAGAGAACAGCTTTTGCCCGTTTGTATAAAACTCGTGCTGTGTTTCCATCCTATCGTGTATTTCTTTGAGGATGCACACTCTGTTTGCGGGGCCGTCGTCGCCTTTTTTGAGCACTTCTCGCTCGGCTTTCTTATCGTAGATGGATGTGATACCGCCACCGAGCGCCGGGTCCACCTGAATGCGGTAATAATCATTTTCAATCATGTAATTGTCAACTTTTTCGGGCAAAGCCCCCGGCTTTTCTTTGAGATTCAGATAATACACGGTGTAGCCCATGGCCGGTACCTCGGGTACAAAAACAGCTTTCGTCAGCCCGCTCGAAGATTCTTCATATTCGAGTGTCTGTAGCGGGTATTCTTTGCCGTCAGCGTCCACCATGCTGTAATGTTCCGCATCTTTTTCCAAGGGCAGATTTACTTCACAAGGCTCGGCCCTGTCCCAAGTATGCGGATTAAAGACGAAAACCGGATAATCTCCGCTCGAAAGTTTGACGCCGGAGGCAATAAAGACTATCGAACGGTTAATCATATCCGCCGCGAGTTCTGCCGCTTCGCGGTACTCAATCATCAAATCCACAAATGATATTTCGTTGTTGGTCCCGGTTATCGAGTCATGGTGCTGGCCGCAAAGCAGTTGACGCCACGCTTTGTCCAGCGCTTTTTCCGGATACTGAGCACCGTAAAGAGCGGCGATGGCGGCAAATTTTTCTGCGGTAATCAAGAGGTTTTCGCCTAAACGGTTTGCCTGCTTTAAATCCATGCGCGTGAGTGAAACGCCGGCATGGTAAAGGGAAATATCCCTCGACGTTCTTTCCAACAAGGGTCTGCCTGTTTTCGCTTCATGCCCGGTGTCATCCGCAATAACGCCTTTGTGTAAATCGGACATCACGGAAAACGAGGCATGTGACAGCGTCGCTTTCATCCACTCGCTCTTGCCGTCACGCGGGTACGCCGTCACATTTTGCTCCGCAAAGGAGCTGTCATGGCAATGCTTTAAGCCAAGCCGTAAGGCGGCCGAGCGCGGTGTGCCCCCCCTGGCATGAATCAGTTCCGTGCCGTCCGGCGACATATGGCGAAAAATGCAGTCCAACCCTAAAATCGATTTGCCCCAATAGATGCCGATGCACCCACCCTTTTTACACAGTTGGGAGAGCTGATTGGGGTGGCCGAACACATCGCCGGGGCCGTAGACAGGGGTAATTGCGCCGAGCACATCGCGGTGGTAAAGCTGCCCGTAAACGAGGTTGCGCACCAAGCCCTCGGGCGATGACGTCATCTCGTTGGGCTGGTTATAAAAACAGTCCGCTTCCGCACGACCCGTTCGGAACATTTTCTTTAAGAACTCTCTATCCTGCGGATAAATTGAAAAGTACGGATGTACATAATCCACCTCGGATATAATCGCCTTGAAGCCCGGATTGCGTTTGAGTTCATCCATCATATTTTTAACAATATGAATAGCACCCAGCGCATAAATCCGTTGCTCCTGGTGGTAGGTGGTGTCAAAATGGAAGTCGGAAAAAATATGCTCGGTGCCGTCAAATCCATCATATACCGCTGTTTTAAATGGATAGGAAGCCTCTGCCTTTTCTTCTCCCTCTTGCGTAACAGCTATTTGAGCCTCAACCGTGCGCTACTCTGCCGCTGTGGGCACAGAAAGACGGATATAGGAACACGCGCCGCTTTGCAAGGCTTCAGTTTCAATGCTTTCTTGATACCCTTCACACCGGAGGTCTACCTTCCCACAGGAGGCGTCGCCGAAAGCGCCGATAAAAGTTGGGAATACTTGTCGTGGCTCTTCTTTGCTGCCGACAAAAGTGCCCGTTCGCATCGGATACGCCAAGCCGAGATTGCCGGATTTGGCGATAAGCGGAAAAATTGCGCAGTTGGACATGGAAAGGTCAATCGTATCGCAAATATAGCCTGTGCGAATTTTAAACATCAAAAGGTTTTTACCTTTTTGAAAAGTGACCGCCACTTGGTTGCCGTAATCGATAATACCCTTGACCCTGCCGTAGGGCTTGTTATCAATCAACTCGCCGTTTAAATACAGCAGACTGCCGGATGTTTCGTAGCTGACAATCGCGTCGTAGGCTTGTTCGCATTCAATATAAACAGCTGCATAATAAACGCAGTTGCGTTGTTCGGTCGCATACAAAGCTTCGTCACAGGCACTAAAGTCACCCGAGTCAAAACGCAGGCAGTCCCATTTATTGATGCCTTTTTGCCATTCGAGGTATTCGGGGCCAAAGTAGTCGTTTTTACATTTTCGGCCAAAGTACGGTACCATGTTGGCTTCCCCACCGTCGGTCGCCAAATAATCGCAGTCTAAAACTTTTTCGCGCTCGTACAGGTACTCCGTCTCAAGCGCACCACCGGTTTCGAGCACATAGGGCCCGAGTACCATAAAATCGTAAATGCGCCGCCGAGGTTCTTCCTCTGCGCCCGTCAATAAAAAATCAGCAAAATTCTCAGAATAAATTTTGCCTTTGATGTTGGTTTGAATCGTTTCATTCTTCAGCATAAACTTTCCCATCCTTACTATACGTGATGCGCGGGTGAAATCATCTGAGAAAAAGCCACACGCTCCCGCTACTGTCCTATATATAATAAGATACCTCCTTCTACAATGCAAGGTGTGTGGCCATATTTACAAGGCATTAAATTTGTAGTATACTAAAAAAGCTTAGATTTCATTTTTATGTGACTATGTCACGGAGTTTTCGGTTGATAGGGCTTATAATAAGAACAACATTATGAAATAAAGGAGAAAACAAAAATGTCAGTTTTAACAATTACAGGCGCAAACTTTGAAGAGGAAGTTCTTAAGAGCGACAAACCCGTCCTGGTGGACTTTTGGGCAGCGTGGTGCGGTCCGTGCAGAATGGTTGCCCCAATCGTCGAGGAAATAGCCGCGGAAGTTGAAGGCAAGGCAAAAGTCGGCAAACTTAATGTGGACAACGAGCAAGACTTGGCTATCAAGTACGGCGTGATGTCTATCCCGACGCTAATCGTTTTCGAAAACGGTAAGGTTAAGCATACATCGGTCGGTGTAAAGTCCAAACAAGCGCTTCTGGACATGCTTAAATAAAGACGATCGTTAGCGCGTCCACTGTTCAAGCATTGCAAAATCGAATAATAAGTGTATAATAAGTTCAGGCTCTGCTACTACGGCAAAGCCTGAACTTTATTTTTTACGGAGCTGTATATGGAGAACGTTGTCACCCCATTGATGCGAGAGATTTTGCCCTTTTGGGGCGAACTCACTGACGCACAGCAAAAAACACTGACAGACTCGGTGGTCCGCAAGACTTTTACCAAAGGTGAAAGTTTACACAGCGGAGACGAGGACTGCTTGGGGCTGTTTGTCATAAAAAGTGGGAGAATCCGCGTGTTCTTCCTTTCCGAATCCGGCAAAGAGGTAACGCTTTACCGCCTTTTCGAGCGGGATATCTGTATTTTTTCCGCATCCTGCATTATCAGAAACATCAACTTCGAGGTTTTTGTTACGGCGGAAACGGATACCGAGGCGCTGCTGATACCCGCCTTGATCTTTGACCGACTCTCTCGTTCTTCCATTGCGGCGGCCGATTATGCCAATCAGCTCATGGCATCCCGTTTTTCGGATGTGATGTGGGTGATGGAACAAGTTATGTTTATGAGCTTTGACAAGCGCCTTGCGATGTTTTTGCTTGAACAAGCTAATATTGAGGGCAAAGACCGCATACATCTAACACAAGAGGCTATCGCCAATCACTTAGGTTCCGCACGTGAGGTAGTGACACGAATGCTTCGATATTTTCAGGAGGAAGGCATTGTTGAACTCTTCCGCGGAGGGCTACAAATCAAGGACAGAAAAAAACTGCTGGCCTTAACGTATACGAACCCCGAAACATAAAAGTTCATGTTTTTTAAAGCGTAACGCGGAACGTATTTTTGTCATAAGACACGATACCTTCCGCTTTTATTTTCCCGAGTTCCCTGATCATTGCGCTCCTGTCCATGCAGAGGTACTCCGCGAGCTCGCGACGGTTGAAAGGGATGGTGAATGATGAGGAACCGCTTTTATCGGCCTGCTCATACAAATACGCTTCCAGCCTGCCTCTGATGGTTTTATGGCTCAGGTAGGTCATTTGTTCGTTGAGCATGGCACTTTTTTTTGCGATGTTTTTCATTAAGTTCAGAATCAATGTCTGATGATAAACGCAGGCGGATTTGCAGGTGCCGAGAATATAGCGCAGTTCAAAAAGAATCACCTGTATCTCTTCCGTTGCGACGACCGAAACGGGCACCGTATCAATCCCCATACCGGCATACGTTTCGCCAAACATATCCCCGACCGCAAGCTTTTTAAGTATCAGCCTGTCGCCGTGTATATTTTCTTTAATCACCTGCGCGCTGCCGCGAAGCACAATACCCACCGCGGGCTTAGATTCCCCCGCTAAAAAGATAAACTCATCTTTTTGATAGGTTTTGGTTGTGCTGTTGAGACATTGGAGCATGGCCTTTATTTCTTCCTCGGTCATGTTTTGAAACAAGTCTGTTTTTTTAAGGACACTGATGATCATTGTGCTAACCTCTGTTTCGCATGAAATATTGTTGAATAACAGTTGCAACCGCAACACCTCTTATAATTGGAGTATAGTATACTAAAGACAAGAAGTAAATACATCGCAACAATTTTATTATAGGAGTGAACGTAATATGATCAGAAATATTATAAAAATCGATGAAGAAAAATGTAACGGCTGTGGTCTATGCGCAGACGCTTGCCACGAAGGCGCCATCGCCATGGTTGACGGCAAAGCAAAACTGATCCGGGATGATTACTGCGACGGATTGGGTGATTGCCTACCCACCTGCCCGACAGGAGCAATTGCTTTTGAGCAACGAGAGGCCGCAGCTTTTGACAAAGCCGCTGCAGAGGCAAATCAGCAGGCTGCCACATGCGCAAACCTACCCTGTGGCTGCCCGGGCTCGGAATCCAAAACACTCGATCGCAGCACGCCCGATGCCGCAAACCCTGTCACAAATATCCCTGCGAATGTTTCGCCTGCCAGCCAGCTGACACAATGGCCCGTACAAATC
>JAAYFA010000252.1 GCA_012728445.1 Clostridiales bacterium
CCATTACATCGAACTGCCGTTTGATTTGAGCAAGGTGCTGTTTATCACAACCGCTAATATGCAGGATACGATACCCGCGCCGCTACTTGACAGGATGGAGATTATCGAACTCGGCAGCTACACGCATGAGGAAAAATTTAACATCGCCAAAAAGCATTTGATGCCAAAACAGGCAAAACGCCACGGCCTTTCCGGCAAAACCTTTCGTATGACGGACGATGCCTTGCATCTTTTAATTGACGGCTACACCAAAGAAGCGGGTGTGCGCAAGCTGGAACAAAAAATTGCCGCAATCCTGCGTAAAGTGGCTGTTAGGGTAGCCAATGGAGAAAAAAGAGTTTCCATCAAAGCTGCTGATTTGGATGAACTGCTTGGCGCAAGAAGATATAAAAACGAAAAACCCGAAGCGATGATTGAGCCGGGACTGGTGAACGGCCTTGCGTGGACATCTGTCGGGGGCGAAATGCTTCAAATTGAGGCAGCCGTACTGGACGGCACGGGCAAGCTGGAACTTACCGGTTCGCTTGGTGACGTCATGAAGGAGTCCGCCAAGGCGGCGCAGAGCTTTATTAGGTCCAGAGCGAACAGACTGCATATTGATAAAAACTTTTATAAAGAAAAAGACATTCACATCCACGTGCCCGAAGGCGCGGTGCCAAAGGATGGTCCGTCGGCGGGGGTTACAATAGCCACGGCGCTCATTTCCGCCTTGACCGGCATCCCGGCACGCGGCGATCTTGCGATGACGGGTGAAATAACGCTTCGCGGGCGCATTCTTTCCATCGGCGGGCTCAAAGAAAAAGCGATGGCCGCCTACAGGGCGGGGATTAAGAAAGTCCTTATACCCGAAGAAAATCTGCCCGACCTGCGCGAGGTTGAGCAAGCTGTCAAAGACAGTGTAGAGTTTGTTGCGGTGAGTAGCATTGACGAAGTATTTAAGCATGCGCTCGTGAGCGACATAGATGCAATCGACCGAGAGAAAACGAAATTGCCCACTACCGACAACATGCCGGTTTCACGCGGGATTATACCGCAGTGACCGCAGGACTGAGGTTCTGCGAGAAGCAATAGGGGGCGGGTGACTTCTCCACGCTCTCCGCACCCCACTATCGCTTCCCATGAAAGGATATAAACGCATGCATTTTAACAACGTTGAATTTGAAACTTCTTTTGGCACCCAGGCGCAGCTGCCGGCATCCGAAATGCCGGAAATTGCGTTTGCAGGGCGCTCCAATGTCGGCAAGTCATCCTTGCTCAATAAAATACTTAACCGCAAAAGTTTGGCAAGAACCAGTTCCATGCCCGGTAAAACCATAACCGTCAACTTTTTCAAAGGCGTGGGTTTTCGGTTTGTGGATTTGCCCGGCTACGGTTATGCTAAGGTTTCGCAGACGGAAAAAACCCGCTGGGCCGGGCTGATGGAGGCCTATTTTAAAACGTCAAGGAATATATGCCTTGTTGTGCCGCTGATTGATATGCGCCATAAGCCTTCGGCGGATGATTATATCATGCTCAATTTTCTGAAAGAAAGCGGCTATCATTTTGTAATAGCCATGACCAAATGCGACAAACTCAATAAAACGCAGCGCTTGAAACGCTTGGAAGAACTTGAAGAAGAACTTTCGGACTTTCCCACGAATCAAAGGATACCCTTCTCGTCCCAAACGGGGGAAGGTGTTGAAGAAGTACAGCAGGTAATCAGCGACACGCTGACATCATATGAACAGGAGAGCAAATAATTATGTATGTTTCGGATTGTATTGGGGTAAATGACAAAGGACATTTAACGATAGGCGGTTGTGATACCGTTGAACTGGCCCGGCGTTTCGGTACACCGGTCTATGTTTATGATGAGATGGAAATTCGTCGCAATTGCCAAGAATTTGTCCGCTCTATTGAAGATAACTACGCCGGCAACGGGATGGTCCTGTATGCAAGCAAGGCGTTTTGCTGTAAGGAGATTTGCCGTATTTGTGCGCAGGAGAACATGGGGCTTGACGTCGTTTCGGGCGGGGAGCTTTATACCGCACTTTCCGTCGATTTCCCTGTGGAAAAAATATACTTTCACGGCAACAACAAAACGGCGGATGAACTCGAACAAGCCGTCGAACATAACGTCGGTAGAATTGTTGTGGACAATATATTTGAGCTTGAGATGCTGGAGAGAATTGCCGGCGACGCCGGTAAAACCGCTGAGATTCTTTTCCGTATCAAGCCGGGTATTGACGCACACACCCATAGCTTCGTAAAAACGGGGCAAATCGACTCCAAGTTCGGCTTTGCGCTGGAAACAGGGGAAGCGATGGCGGCTGTCAAAAAGGCCCTCGAAATGAAGCACATCAGGCTTGTCGGCGTTCATTGCCACATCGGGTCTCAAATATTTGACATTGACCCCTTTGAGCTTGCCGCAAGGGTGATGCTCGATTTTATGGCTCAAGTGAAAAAAGAAACAGGGCTTGAACTCGATATATTAAACCTCGGCGGCGGTTTTGGCATCAAATACCTGCAAACAGACCGTCCGCGTCCATTCAGCGATTATATGAAAAAGGTCTCGGCTGTAGTCAAGGAGTACTCGGCTGAGTTGGGGCTTAAAATTCCATATATTATTATTGAGCCCGGCAGGTCTATCGTCGGTGCGGCCGGCTTGACGCTCTATACCGTTGGGGCTGTCAAAAAAATACCGGATGTCCGTACCTACGTTTCCGTCGACGGCGGAATGGGGGACAACCCCCGTTATGTTCTGTACCAGTCAAAATATGAGGTGCTCTGCGCCAACAAGGCGAATGAGCCCAGAGAATGCACGGCGACAATTGCCGGCAAATGCTGTGAAAGCGGCGATTTAATTCAGGAATGGACCTCTGTGCAACGGGTGGAACCCGGCGACATACTCGCAGTCCTGGCTACGGGTGCTTACAACTACTCCATGGCCTCCAACTATAACCGCATCTGCCGTCCTCCCGTTGTGATGGTGAAAGATGGCGAGGCGAGAATAGTGGTCGAGCGCGAGACCTATGCCGACATGACACGAAAAGATATATAAAAAATCTACAATACAGGAGGCAATTATGGGAGCCAAACCATTTGTCAGCACCATCGCCCCGGGCGTGCGTCTGTGCGCGTCGCAAACCGACCGCTTCAAAACCGGCTGTATTTCTTTTACAATGGCATTGCCCTTGGAGGGTGATATAGCTGCAAACGCTGTTTTACCCTATATTCTTTACCGTTCCTGCCGCAAGTATCCCGATTTTTCTTGCCTGAATGGGGTGCTGGCCGACCTTTACGGCGCCACACTTTCAGCGGGTGTTTCAAAGCTTGGCGAGGCACAAGTTTTATCCGTTGAGCTGACATCTATCGATGACCGTTTTGCGCTCGAGGGGGAAAGCATATCCCAAAGCTGTGCGGAGTTACTGCTGGATTTAATTTTTGACCCGGACTTAGATGAAGATAGCCGCTTTCGTGAAGAAGCTGTACAAAGAGAGAAACGCCTGCTTATTGAAAGAATGGAAAGCGAGCTCAACGACAAACGGGTGTTCGCTCTGCGCCGCTGTGTAGAAGTTATGTGCGCAGATGAAAAGTACGGGCTCAGCAGGTACGGCACGCACGAAGATATAAAGACTTTAACCGGTGAAAGAGTTTTAAACGCTTGGCAAAATATGCTGAAAACTGCCGTCATTCAAATTGACATGGCCGGCAGTGGCGCAAGCGAAAACATTGCGGATGCATTGCGCAAGCAGTTTTTACCTATAGAACGGAATCCTGCTGTGATTGAAACAGTTTTCATCAAGACCACGAAAGAGCCGCGTAACGTAGAAGAAAAGCTGCCCGTTAAGCAAGGCAAGCTTGTTTTAGGCTTTAGGACAGGGACGCTTGATGCGAGCGACAACGCGTCTGCATTTAAGGTAATGACCGATATTTTCGGTGGTGGAACCTATTCCAAGCTGTTCGCCAATGTCCGTGAAAAAATGAGCTTGTGCTACTACTGTTCCGCACGCCTGACACGGCACAAAGGCGTCATTTTTGTCCAGAGTGGTATTGAAAGTGAGCAGGCGCTACCGGCTACTGACGCAATTTTGGATCAGCTTGATGCGGTTAAGGCAGGCAAGTTTGAAGAAGAAGACATCAAAGCGTCAAAAATGTCGATGACCGACCATCTGCGCAGCATCGAGGATTCACCCGAGGATTTGATCGCCTGGTATGCCTCACAAATTTTTGAGTCCGAGCTAAAAACGCCCGAACGGGAATCACAGCTGATAAACGCTGTTACAAAAGATGAAGTGACAGCGGCCGCAAATCGCGTGACGCTGGACACAATTTATATGCTGTCGGGTACAGGGGAGGCGCAAACAGATGAAGTTTAGAGAAATTCGCAACGTGGCTTTAAATGAAAGCTATCACGAGATTATACACGCTTCGGGGCTAACCATTTTAGTAATGCCAAAGGTTGGCTATTCTTCCGCCTATGCGGTTTTTGCCGCAAAATACGGCTCGATTGATACGCGCATCGCGCTGGCTGATGGTGGTTTTGCGGATATCCCCGAAGGCACCGCACATTTCTTAGAGCATAAACTTTTTGAGAGCGAGGAGCTCGATGCTTTTGAGCGTTTCGCCAAAACCGGCGCGAGTGCCAACGCATACACCAGTTTTGACCGCACGGGGTACCTGTTCTCTTGCACCGAAAATTTCAAGGAGTCGCTTGGAATATTACTTGATTTTGTGCAAAAACCATATTTCACACAGGAAACGGTCGAAAAAGAGCAAGGGATCATCGGGCAAGAAATTAAGATGTACAAAGACGTTGCGGAGTGGGAGGTTTTATTTAACCTATTGCGCGCTCTTTACCATGTGTCCCCTGTGCGCATCGATATTGCGGGGACAGAAGAATCCATTGCTCAAATTTCTGCCGAAATGTTGTACAGTTGCTATAACAGCTTTTACAACTTGAACAATATGGTGCTTGCCGTTTCCGGCAACGCAACCGTACAGGATGTTTTGGAAGTGGCTGACAGGCTATTGAAGCCTCAGGATGGCGTGATGGCAAAAAGAGAGTTTGTGCTTGAACCGCCCGAGCCCGCAACGGCTTATATAGAAGAAAAACTGTCGGTAAACGCACCGCAGTTTATGCTCGGGTACAAAGAGCATATCAGCACGCCCGAGCGTACCACGGAAGAGCGCCTGAGCACCGGTATTTTGCTGGATATTATAGCAGGCAAATCATCACCGTTATACAAAAGGCTGCTGGAAGCGGAGCTTATCAACACAAGCTTTTCGTTTGAATACTTTGAAGGGTTCGGCTATGCTTGCCCCATGTTCGGCGGCGAATCCAAAAACCCCGAAGCGGT
Source organism: Clostridiales bacterium (assembly GCA_012728445.1). Taxonomy (GTDB): domain Bacteria; phylum Bacillota; class Clostridia; order Oscillospirales; family Acutalibacteraceae; genus UBA1447. Next base: position 5,340 of record JAAYFA010000252.1, read on the forward strand.
TGCGACGGAAATTAAAAATGAAATCCGCAAACTTAAAGTCGATAAGGTTGACGAAAAGAGTTTTGAGCGCACAAGAAGAAAACTTTACGGCAGAATGATTATGATGTATAATGACGTCGATGGTCTTGCCAATGAGCTTGCTGCTACATTCTTCACAGGCAACGGGTTGTTTGATGACTTGGAGGGCTGTAAAGCTATAACACTTGACACCATTAACAACAGGCTTGATGAGATTCTGGATGAAGCCGGTGCGGCACTTTCCGTAATCCTACCGGTATAGTTTTCATAACCGGACAAATAAAGACAGGGGGAACTTTTTGATGAGTGACACAATGACTACCGTGTATTTCAAGGCTATTGAAAGAGGCTTCAACATTTCATCCGACTTTGCAAACTTCTCGTTTTTTGGTTTACAGCTGAGCGTTAAATGGTATGGCGTGATTATTGCTTTTGGGTTTTTGCTTGCCGTGCTTTTAGGCGGCCGCGGCGCGTATAAATGGAAAATGAGCCTTGACAACATGATTGATGTTTTAATCTACGGCACAATACTTGGCATCATCGGCGCCAGGCTCTATTATGTGCTTGCGAACTGGTCCTATTACAAAGACAACCTTTCCAGCATCTTCAGTGTATGGGAAGGGGGCTTAGCGATATACGGCGGGCTTATCGGTGGTCTTATAGCGGCCTATATCGTCTGCAAGGTGACAAAACTCAATTTCTATAATCTGTTGGACTTGTCTGCGATGAGCTTTCTTGTCGGGCAGGGTATCGGCCGCTGGGGCAACTTTGCCAATCAAGAGGTCTTTGGCACAAACACCAACCTTCCTTGGGGTATGTGGAGCCAAAAGACAGCTGATTTTATCAGCTCTAATCAAGCGGAACTGGTCGGAAAAGGTATCTCCGTACAAGCCGGCACATTTGCGGAAAAAGCCTTTGTTCATCCAACCTTTCTCTATGAATCGATTTGGTGTTTATTGGGCTTTGCTGTTCTCTATATCATATGCCAAAAATACCGTAAATTCAGCGGCCAAATCATGCTTTGCTATGGCGTCTGGTATGGTGCAGGGCGAGCGGTTATCGAAGGCTTCCGGCTGGATGGGACTCCGCTGGCAATTGGCATAACGCTCAACCAAGTGCGCTCCTTAACGCTCGCCGTGGTTTGCGCGGTTTTACTTGTTGTACTATTAAATAAATATATAAAACATCCAAAGCCGATTGAAGGCGTGGATTTCTTCCCCGCCGAGGTGGAAAAGGGTAAAGGCGGTAAAAAATCTAAAGCAGTCGAAAATGTGGAAGTCGAAGCGGTCGTCCTTGATCAAACAATCAAAGCGAACGAAACGGCTGAAACCCAAAACATAGTTGAAGAAGCGGTTGACGATATGACCGATGCGCCAAGCGAAAACGACGAGCAAAAAGGTGAATAAAAAGGACTGACGGCAACAAATGAGTAAACTGATTGACGGCAAAAAAATAGCGTCTACGGTACTTGACAGGGTCGCACAAGATGTTAAGGATCTGGGGCAAAGCGGCCACGAGGTCGCGCTCGCGGTTATTGTCGTGGGTGATGACCCGGCGTCCCGCGTGTATGTAAACCATAAGAAGAAGGACTGCGCGCAGGTCGGCATAATCTCCCTCGAGTACGCACTGCCTGCCGATACCGAGCAAGCGGCGCTGATGGCGCTCATCACACAGCTCAACGAGCGTAAAGATATCAACGGCATCCTTTGCCAACTGCCGATTCCAAAACATCTCGACGAAAAGGCCGTACTGAGTGCCATTGCGCCCGAAAAGGATGTTGACGCCTTTCACCCGGTCAATGTCGGGCATATTATGCTTGGCGATTGCCTGCTCTTGCCCTGCACACCCGCCGGTATTATGGAGATGTTGCACAGTGAAGAAGTCGAGATAACGGGTAAACACTGTGTGGTCATCGGGCGCAGTAATATTGTCGGCAAACCCATGGCGATGCTGATGCTCAAGGAAAACGCCACCGTTACGATTTGCCACTCAAAAACCGTGGATTTGCCCGCGATAAGCAGGCAGGCGGATATTTTAATAGCGGCCGTTGGTCGGGCTAAATTTGTCACAGCGGATATGGTAAAACAAGGCGCTGTTATTATTGGTGTGGGCATGAACAGGGACGAAAACGGCAAACTCTGCGGCGATGTGGATTTTGCTGCGGTGGAGCCCAAAGCAAGTTTAATAACACCCGTACCCGGTGGGGTAGGGCCGATGACAAGGGCCATGCTTTTGCAAAACACCATTATAGCGGCAAAAATGCAAAACAAGATAAAATAAATCATATTTTAAGACAGGAAAGGGTGTAAAAAATGAACAAAAGACTATATAAAAGTTGTACCGATAAAAAGCTGGAAGGCGTTTGCGCAGGCATTGCGAATTATTTTAACATAGACCCAACACTTGTTCGGGCTGGTTTCGCGTTGATTACGCTTTTTTCGGCCGGGGTGCCCGGCATTATAGCGTATATTGTGCTCGCTGCCATCATGCCTGTCGAACCGTGTGACCAAATGCCGCCACAATAAATATTTGATTGACAAGCCTTGATACTTATGGTAATATATCAAATGCCGCATATTTCGGGCGACACCCCCTACGGGTGCCAAAAGCGAGCCAAGCTCCGCCCTCAATAGCGAGTCTTTAAAAAAGGTAGGTTTTCAACTCTATGTACGCAATTATCGAAACCGGCGGCAAGCAGTATAAGGTAGAAGCGGGCGATGCCCTCTATATCGAAAAGCTTGACGTAACGCAAGACGACGAAGTAATCTTTGAAAAAGTTGTCGCTGTTGGCAAAGACGAAGGAATGACCGTTGGCACACCTTATGTCGAAGGGGCTACCGTCACAGCAAAAGCCATCAAAAACGGCAAAGCAAAAAAAATCATTGTTTTCACCTACAAATCAAAGAAAAACCAAAAACGCAAAAAAGGCCACAGACAACCTTACACCAAAGTTGAGATCACCGCGATTAACGCGTAAAAGCTTATGGTAAAGGTCATCATATTCACAAACAGAGGTATTCTCAGGGGCTTCAGTATCAGCGGTCACGCAGGCTCCGCAGCTGCAGGCAAAGATATAGTTTGCGCGGCGGTCTCCTCAGCAGCGTATTTGGTTGCCAACACCATAACAGATGTTATCGGCATCAAGGCACAGCCCAAAGTTGACGAGGCTACGATGTGCTTGAAGCTTACAAAAGAGAAATCCATCAAAGCACAGGTTATTTTGAAGGGCTTCGCACTTCATATCAAAGAACTTGAAAAAGCCCACCCAAAAAACATTAAAGTAATTTACGGAGGCGTCAAAAATGCTTAAAATCAACATTCAGCTTTTTGCTCATAAAAAAGGAATGGGTTCCACCCGCAACGGTCGTGATTCTGCCGCTCAAAGACTCGGCGTTAAAAGGGCCGACGGTCAATTTGTGCTTGCCGGCAATGTTCTTGTCAGGCAACGCGGCACCAAAATGCATCCCGGCAACAATGTCGGCATCGGTTCAGACGATACGCTGTTCGCTCTTGTGGACGGCAAAGTAAAGTTTGAGCGCAAAGACAAAGACCGCAAAAAGGTCAGCGTCTACGCAGTAGAGCAATAATAGCAAACGGGCGGGTGAACAACCCGCCCGATATTTTTTAACGATTAACCTGCCGGGCATTGCGCCCTTGGCAGGTTTTACTGTTTCTAATCGCAAATGTCAAACAACTCTTTGGCATTGTCATGCATCATCCTCTTTGCGATATAAAGGGCATAGGGTAGATCAATCGCCCCATCTTCTATCATCCTCACTAGTGCGTTTGAGAGTGCATGCTCCATCGCCAGTAGGGCACCATAGCTGTCCTCCGCCATCCATGCGTCATCGCCCCAGGTTAGGCGGTGAGCGCCGGCAACCTCTAACGCTTCAATAATATACTGTGTCGCTGCGGTGGTGGAAAGGTAGGGGATCCAGCACGTGTCCGTGTAAACATTCTTGAACTGCATCAGCAGGGCAAAGGTGTCCGAAAGCCAGGGGAACCCGCCGTGTAAAAGGTGAAACGTGGTGTTGGGGTTGCGTTCAATCAGTGTGAGCAACTGCATCGGGTTTGTTCCGCGGCACTGCCCCATACCCGTGTGAATTTGTAGCGGAAGGCTGAAATCTGCCGCCGCCTCGGCAATATGGAACATAACAACATCGCCAAAATCGAGGATCTCTTTTTCTGTCGCCTCTCTATTGTTAAAGGCCTTTGCCGCTTTGTCAATATCGGTATTTTCAAAGTTGAGCGGTCGCTCATAGGCAATAGCGACCTTGAGCGCCACACAGCCACTTTGCTTTTTAGCTTTTATAGCAAGCCGCATTTGTTCAAGATAGCCGGGCAAGCTATGTACGCTGTTTTCCTCGAAAAGTGAATAGGGGAAAAATCCGTTTGGTTCGGGCTTGTCTTTCAGATAGCCGGAAAAGAAGCCGTCACAACGGAAGGAAGGGGCAAACAATTCCGGGTGCCCGAGGTCATAACCGGGGACCGGTTGGCGGTCATTGATAATCTTATCAAACCGACAGTTTTTCTGCAGAATATCCAGATGCTGATTTTCATTTTTAGCATAGGCGGTTTTAATGGTCTCGTTCAGTAGCAAAGCTGTTTTGCCGGTGAAGGGTACGCCGTAAAGCTGTTCAAAGGCGTCGCAAATCCAGCGAACAAAGCTGTTGCAGCGGGTACGGTTTAAGAACTCGTCAACCGCCGCCGCGTCGTTGATATCCGGCGGTGTGTCCGCCCAGTTTGCATAGCTGTTTTGCAGAATACCGTTCAAATCCAAACCCCGGTACAATTCATCCGACAAATGATGATTATGCGATGATATCACACGCAGGGAGTTGATGTATTCCAAAATTTCAACTGCTGTTTGCTTCATAAAATACCTCTTTCCAAAACCCGCTGTTAAAAATTATACAGGGCGTCTGTAAAAAATGCAACACCACCGCCCCGAACAGCAAAAAAAGGCTCCGGTAAATCAAACGATTACCGGAGTCTATACATGACAGATTTTTTGTCAGACTATTTTGCTGTGGTGGAGACAGACTCACGGATATAAGTAGCTGCGTTGCCTGTACTGAGATCGGTCAGGGTTAGTTTGTTTTCTTCAATCAGGTACTTGTATGTTTCGCTAATGCTCTTGTTAATGACGGGGATGGTGCCGGTCAGAGTAACAGTTTCCTCTTTTTTATCCATGGTGTAAGTGCCGTTTACATTTCCAATAAGTACAGAAAACTTTACAGTGCCATCTTCAAAGAACTCATAGCCGATAATTCCTGCAGAATCTTTCCACTTGCCAATAATTTGCTTTTCCGGGTTTGCCATACAACCCGTGAAGGCCGTTATGAACACTGCGCATACCAAGAGTACTGCCAAAACACTGATTAGTTTCTTCATTTAAAACACTCCTTAATAAAATATATTTGCTTGTAATCATTATAAGTTAAATTTGAGGTATTGTACAGACTTATTTTTTTCTTTTATCTACTTGTCATCAATCCTCGGCAA
>JAAYFA010000192.1 GCA_012728445.1 Clostridiales bacterium
AACCTGAACGTGATACCAGTTTTCTGATAGCCCCAGAACTTGAACCGATGTTCCGTTGGAATACAAACCTAATATTGTAGAATTCTTCGAGGGATTTTCTCGCAAATTGAGTCCAGTGCCAGATGAATTCCGAATGGTTACTGTTGGCATAGCGGATGCGACACTGTTGATTCCTGCATTCAGCAAAAGATAACGTGCTTCCATATAACCTTCGAGGTTTCCAATACGCACACGAATCCATCCGTTGCTTTGATCCGAAAGCAATGCGACAACACAACCATTATAGTATTTGCCCAGTGAAGAAGCACTGGTCTTTGGCTCCTTTCGAAGATTTAGCCGATCGGAAGGATTAGCATTATTCACGATGCCTATCCGATAGCCGTCATAATAGTAGCCAGATAACTGTTTGAACGCTGCAGGATTATGCCGAATGTATCCCGTGCAATCACCAACACGCATATGCCACCATTCGTCAGTGAAACCCAACAGCTCGACTTGTACGCCGCTCGCATAACGAATGGGTAACTCCGTACCAAAATCATTCGGCAGGGCACGCAGGCTCCATTGACTGGAAGTAGATTGATATTGGGGAATAGCCGATGCCACGGTTTGAGCATCTTGACCGAAAGCGAGATACTGCGTGGACATGTAGCCCTGTGCAATTCCTTCGCCGTTGCCGATAGTTACATGTACCCAACCATTTTGCAGATTTTGATCGATTTGCACCACAACGCCGTTGTAGTATTTGCCCAGCGATGCAGCTGCCTCTGACGGTTGTTCGCGCAGGTTTAATCGATCCTGTGGATTGGGATTGCTGACAACGGCGGTTTCCCAGAGAGAAGGTTCTTCGTCAGCGATGGCGCCGTTAAGGAAAAAACAAAACGCAAAAATCAGACTAAGGGGCACCAAAGCATACCAGATTAACCTGCAAGGAGGACGTGAAAAAGCACTTTGTTTCATGTTCTTTTCTCCTTTTCATTTTTGACAGTGGCAGTTTCTCCTATTCGCCATACCATACAATTCGAGGTGACTAAATCAAATTTCTTGTTTAGTCGATAATATTTGGCCCCCCTCCATAGTTTGCTTCCATATCTCAGCAGATTGAGCAAGGTTGCATACTAAATGCTTGGTTCCAATTAATTAACGAAGCTCATTGCGTATTTCTTCCTTGTAAGTCTTAAAATGGAGTGAAATTTTTTATGATGTAGGAAAAGTTTTCTATCATGCGATTCACTAGGGAACCCGGTAGCATCATTTTGTTTCCTTTCAAAAAGGATATAAGAGGAAGCGACCAGCACTAATGTGTTGATCGCAAAAGAACGTTTGTCGGATTTTCAAACGTGATTATTTGATTTCGCTTTCCGCAAGGAACCTATCGAAATCGCTTTGAAACAGCTTATCCTGTATGATTCGATATTTCTCAAACTCGATTTCAGCATGGAGTTTTGCTTGCTCGGCGCTGATTTTGCCTGGACCGATCAGTAGCTCGCGCCCATTAAACTCTAGAAAACCATCCAGACGAGTCGCCCAGGAGTGCAAATATAGAGAAGAACCGGTTTGTCTGGATTGATGGCATGTCCGTTTGCTCGCTGACGACTACGTGTGATGTGGGAGAGGCTGAAGCCATTGTTTCATCATTTCGGGAGCAGTAAAACATTGCGAATGTTGAAAATGTTCTCTCGATGAGAAAAAGAATTATCTGTAAAACAAACTCCATGCACAGAAGTGCACGACGAAGAATAAAAAGATAGCGCGAAGAGGAACTCGGTCTGGTATAATGAAGCCATACGGCACCAGACCGAGTCTTTTTGCCGCTAAGAGCGCGAAAAACAAACTGGTATGGATGATTTGATTCAGAATTACATGGATCAATATGAAAGTGCTATATCTTCCATTGTCTCAAACGGCTAAGTTCATTGGGATGGACTCCAGAAAGTGTCCCTATTTCCTAAACTTGATAAACTGAATTTCTTGGGCTGCTTTTGCGGTCTTGTTTCTTGCGCTGTTATAAGCATTTTGCTTTTCATAACAAAAATTACAGGTTCTTCGTTGCTGCTATTCTAAAATGGTAATTTTCCTGTCATAAGAACTTTGCACGGGTTGCAGAG
>JAAYFA010000081.1 GCA_012728445.1 Clostridiales bacterium
ACAACCAACAACATTGAATTGGATAATGAGACCGGCGAAAGTTCCATGAGTGACGAAAGCGACACGAATGAGACGGCCCCGATAGCCGACACGAAAACGACAACAGCGATAGAAGCCACCGCCGAACAAGCCACTTCACAACCTTGATAAAAACCATTTGCGCAACAGATTTTTCCGTATTTTTGTCAACGCTCAAAAAATTTAGTTGACATTTCAGCTTTTCGCTGTTAAAATACATCTACAACAAAGCAGAGCAGTCAAGGCAATTGCCTTTTGTTCTCACCTTCGGGGTTTCGTCTGCCGCAAGGTCAATACTTTAAACGGGGTGTTTTGCCCCGGATGTGTTGATTTTGCGAGGACGGTTTTACGACTGCCCTCGCTTTGAATTTATCAGTAACCGCATTGGGAGGTGCTTTCACATCAGCAATAAGGAAATGCAGATCAACGAGGCTATCCGTGATAAAGAGCTTAGGATTGTTACGGACGATGGCGAACAGCTGGGGATTATGTCCTCCGCCGCAGCTTTAAAACTGGCGGAAGAAAAATCACTTGACCTGGTCAAAATCGCGCCTATGGCAAACCCGCCCGTCTGTAAAATCATGGACTACGGCAAATTCCGTTTTGAGCAATCTAAACGGGAAAAAGAAGCAAAGAAAAATCAGCGCGTGGTGGATATCAAGGAAATCAGACTTTCCCTTAAGATCGACACCCACGACTTTGACACCAAGGTCGGTCACGCAAAGAAGTTCCTTGCTGCCGGCGACAAGGTCAAGGTTTCGATACGCTTCAGAGGCCGCGAGATGGCTCATCCGAATATCGGTCTGGCAAACATGGCCCGGTTTGCGGAAGCTTGCGCCGAACTTTCAACGGTTGAGAAACCCGCAAAACTTGAAGGCCGTCAAATGCTGATGTTCCTGGCACCGCACGCTGTTAAATAAGAATAACCAGAAAATCACAAGGAGGGGAAAACTATGCCCAAAATTAAAACCCACAGCGGAGCGAAGAAACGCTTCAAACTTTCAAAAACCGGTAAAGCTATCCGTTCTCACGCTTATATGTCGCACATTCTCACCAAGAAGAGCACAAAGCGCAAGAGGAATCTGCGTAAAACGACCGTCGCTGACGTTACCAACCAAAAGCAGATTAAGCGCTTAATTCCTTACAAATAGACTCAAGCTAAAATGTTAATAAACGGAGGAAATCTACCATGGCTCGTGTAAAAGGTGCGATGATGACGCGCAAGAGAAGAAACAAAGTATTAAAGCTCGCAAAGGGCTATTACGGCTCTAAGAGCAAGCTTTTTAAAACCGCCAAGCAAGCTGTTATGAAATCCGGCCAATATGCCTATGTGGGGCGCAAGCAGAGAAAACGCGACTTCCGCCGGCTTTGGATTACACGTATTTCCGCAGCTGCAAAAATGAACGGCATGAACTATTCAACCTTCATCAGCGGACTCAGGAAGGCTGAAATCAACCTCAACCGCAAAATGCTGTCTGAAATTGCTATCGCTGATCCGTCGGCCTTCGCAGCGTTGGTTGAGCAGGTCAAAGCACAAACCGCATAAAACAAGTTCAGCCCCAAAGGCATCGTGCTTGAGGCATGTTGAATTTAGTTGTTCCCTAAGGGCAGCCTTAACAGTCCGCCCTTATTATTTATTTGTTTATTTATAATAGGTTGATTTTTGTCGAATAATGAATTAATATGTGGTAAGATACCGTTTGCGGATAAAAATCTATTACCCAACAAGTTTTGCTTGAGTTCTCAATGTATTATCATCCGGATTGGTACGAAGGATTGATTTATGGAAAAGATAATCAGCCGTTCAAATGAAAAAATAAAAGCAGCGGCCTTCCTTGGCACAAGCGCGAAAGCGCGGCGTGAAACGGGACTTTTTCTGCTTGAAGGAGCACGACTGTGTGCGGATGCAGCCACGAGCGGCACCCGGATTGTACAGGCTTTTTTGACGGCACCGGCGATGGAAAAATACGCCAATTATGTCGAACCAATTATAAAAAATGCCCGGGAATGTTACGAAATCACCCCGGAAGTCGGCAATCGGCTAACGGATACTTTGTCGTCGCAAGGGGTGTTCTGCGTTTGTTGGATGCCTGAAAGCACAGCAGACATCAATAAAGTAGACCTGAACGGCCGCTATGTCGCGCTGGAAAACATACAAGACCCTTCTAATTTAGGCACCGTGTGCAGAACGGCCGAAGCGCTGGGGCTCAGCGGCCTTGTCGTCAGCGGCGGGTGTGACATCTATAATCCGAAAGCACTGCGCGCAGCGATGGGCGCCTCGCTCAGACTGCCCGTTATTGAAACCGAAAATTTGCCGGAATGGTTGATGTCCGCCGCTCGGCAAGGCATGCTGACCGTCGCTTCAACCGTGAGCGGTGAGGGTGCCGGCGGTACCGAAATACTCAAAACCGGCGGCGGGATCATTTGTGTCATCGGCAACGAAGGTGCCGGTGTTTCCGAGGAAACGCTGGATGCCTGTGCCGAAAGGGTAGCCATCCCGATGAAAGGCAAAGCGGAATCGTTAAACGCTTCCGCCTGTGCGGCAATAATCATGTGGGAGCTTATGGGATGAACAAAGAACTTCGCGCCTATTGGATTTGGCTCCAAGCGGGGCTTGGTATACAAGGTAGAACTGCGGTTGTTGCGGCTTTTAACTCTCCAAAAGAGATGTTTGATGCCGGACCGACCGAGTGGCGGCTTTCGGGCGCCGTGACAAACAGGCAAATTCAACGTCTTGAAACTTATACACTCGAAGAAGCAAACATCATTGTGCGGCAATGCGATCAAAACGGTTGGCAAATAGTCACCCCCGATTGTGCGGACTATCCGCCGCTGTTGCTGAAGCTGAACAATTTCCCTACCGTGCTTTACACTTGGGGCGAACTGGGTTGTTTGAAGGATAAAATCAGCATTGCGGTCGTGGGTACGCGCGCCGCGTCGCACTACAGTGTGGATGTTTCAGGCCGATTAAGCGCTTCCCTTTCTCGCTCGGGTGCGGTGGTGGTCAGCGGCGGCGCACTTGGTGTTGACAGTGCGGCCCATACCGGCGCTCTGTTCGCCGGTGGAAAAACCGTCGCAGTGCTCGGCTGTGGGCTTGCCGCAAAGTACCTCATGGGCAACTTAGCCTTGCGCACACAAATCGCCCAAAACGGCGCCGTCATCAGCGAATATCCGCCGGACACGCCGGCTATCGGGCAGAACTTTCCGATTAGAAACCGTCTGATCTCGGGCTTAAGCTATGGCACGGTTGTCATTGAGGCGGGGGAAAGAAGCGGGTCACTGATTACCGCGGGCTATGCCCTTGAACAAGGGCGGGATATTTTCGCCGTGCCGGGCGACATCATCAACTCCTCCTACACGGGGACAAACAAGCTCATAAGAGACGGTGCAAAACCGGTGTTTTCGGCAGCGGACGTGCTGGAAGAATATGCTTTCCGTTACCCCGAGGCGTTGAACTTTGATGCGCTTGAAACGTCACTCTCCGACATTCCGCCAAAACCGGGTGGTTTTGGAAACGCAAAACCCATACCATTAAACAAGGCGGCGGCTCAGCCGTTAATGCCCCCGCCAAAAGCCGATATGGCTGATTTTTTACGTCGAAAAGCCCCTTTCGTAAAGGTAAGACGACCTTTACCCGAAAGTTTGGACGAAAGCACCCGCGAGGTTTATGCGAAGATTGTAAACGAACCGATACACATTGACGACATTGTCCGCGCGGTAAAACTGGAGCCCGCAAATGTCATCACAGCGCTCACAGAACTAGAAGTTTATGGCTTCATTGAGTTGACGTCAGGCAAAAGATATGTTTTAATCTAGATGTTAGATTTTATATAGGAGATGTATAGGAGTACAAAATGTCAAAATTAGTTATCGTGGAATCGCCTGCAAAGGCAAAGACAATTAAAAAATACTTGGGTCCCGGTTACGAGGTCACCGCCTCTATGGGGCATGTGCGCGATTTACCCGCGGCAAAACTCAGCATAGATGTAAAAAATGACTTTGCGCCCAAATATGCCGTTGCCAAAGGTAAAGAAAAACTCGTCAAGGAGTTAAAGGCAAAAGTCAAAAAGAGCGACGAAGTTATTCTTGCCACTGACCCTGATCGCGAGGGCGAAGCGATTTCCTGGCACCTGGCCGAGCTGTTGGGGCTCGACTTAAAGAAAACAAATAGGGTCACCTTTAATGAGATAACCAAAACAGGTGTTTTACACGGCATCAACAACCCGCAGGTGGTTGACATGGACTTGGTCAATGCCCAGCAGGCGCGCAGAATACTGGACCGCCTTGTCGGCTACCGTTTAAGCCCCTTTATTTCGCAAAAGATTCGCAGAGGATTGTCCGCGGGCCGTGTTCAAAGCGTCGCAGTAAGAATTATTGTTGACCGGGAAGGCGAAATCAGGCCCTTCGTGCCGGAAGAATACTGGAGCCTTGACGCAAAGTTTATGGCAAAAGACGGCGGCATTTTCGCCGCGGCGTTTTATGGAGATGAGACCGGTAAAATCAAGATTACGAGCAAAGAACAATCCGACAAATACCTTGAGCGTTTAAACGATGCCGAATACACCATCAGATCGGTTAAAAAAGGAACAAGAAAAAAAAGCCCGTCACCGCCCTTTATTACATCAACCCTTCAGCAAGAAGCGTCCAGACGCTTGGGCTTTCAAGCACAGCGAACCATGAAAGCCGCACAGGAACTATATGAAGGTGTGGAGATTGAGGGGTTCGGTACCACGGGCCTTATCACTTATATGAGAACGGACTCCCTGCGCGTTTCCGAAGAATCAAAAACGCAGGGTAACGAATATATATCGACAACTTTCGGCGCGGACTATTTGCCGGAAAAGCCACGTGTTTTCCGGTCCCGCTCCAATGCGCAAGACGGGCACGAGGCCATTCGCCCTGCAGTCCCCTCCATTACACCCGAACAAGCAAAAAGCAGCCTCACCGCTGACCAATACAAGCTATATACATTGATTTGGAAGCGCTTTATCGCAAGCCTGATGGCCGACTGCATACAAGCGACGATGAAAGTGGATATCTCCGCCGCTACAAAGGCAGACCTTGAGCAGGGCAAATACTGCACCTTCACCGCATCGGGCTACACGGTAAGCTTTGACGGGTTTACCACGCTTTATGAGGAAGCGAAGGATGAGAAAGACGAAAAGAGCACCCGTCTGCCCGAGCTTAAGAAAGCCGACTTGTTAAAACTGGAAGAACTTATCGCAAACCAGCACTTCACACAGCCGCCCCCACGTTTTACGGAGGCAACGCTGATAAAAGCGCTTGAGGAAAACGGCATCGGCAGACCCAGTACCTACGCAACCATTATTACAACTGTGATTAAACGCGGCTATGTCCAGCGCATCGCTAAAGTTTTAAGCCCGACAGAACTCGGGGAAGCCACAACCGGTGTGTTCAGGGACCATTTTCAAAAGATAGTCAACGTCAAGTTCACCGCCCAAATGGAAACATCGCTGGATGATGTGGAAAACGGCAAGGCAAATTATATTGAAGTGCTCCATGAATTTTATGATGCATTTGAATCGACCCTTAATAAAGCAAAAGAAGAGATGGAAGGCCAGAAAATTCAGCTGCAAGAGGACCTCACCGATATCCCTTGTGAAAAATGCGGTAAACTGATGGTCGTTAAGGTTGGCCGTTTTGGAAAATTCCTTGCGTGCCCCGGTTACCCCGACTGTAAAAATGCAAAACCTTTTGTGATTGATACGGGTGCAGAATGCCCTGTTTGCAGCGCAAAGGTTGTTGAAAAAAAGTCGAAAAAAGGATATACTTTTTTCGGTTGCGAAGCGTGGCCAAATTGCACATTCATAACCTGGGATAAACCTACAGGAGAAAATTGTCCCAAATGCGGCAAAGCCTTATTCGCAAAAAAAGGCGGCATAACAAACTGCCTCAACGAAGGCTGCGGCTACGCCATTAACAAAGAGGGAGAAATCATCACACTCCCAAAAGAGCCTGAAAATGGTCAAAAGAAAAAAGAAACACAAAAAAACGAAGCGAATAAAGCGAATAAAGATAATAAAGAGAAGTTAGAGCAGGAGAAAGAATGAGCGACATAACGGTTATCGGCGGGGGCTTAGCCGGCGTTGAAGCGGCGTTCGCAGTGGCAAGGGCCGGTATTCCCGTAACCCTTGTTGAAATGAAGCCGCTGAAATACTCGCCTGCGCACAGCTCGCCCGAACTAGCGGAGCTCGTTTGCTCCAACTCCTTCAAAGCCATTCGCCACTCTTCGGCAGGCGGAATGCTTAAAGCTGAAATGGAGTTGCTCGGCTGCGTGTGCGTTGAAGTGGCCAAAGAATGTAGCGTGCCGGCCGGCGGCGCTTTGGCCGTTGACAGAGATGAATTTTCCCGTCGGATGACCGAGAGAGTCACCAACGAACCCCTCATCACGCTCGAGCGGCGTGAGGTCCGAGAAATTCCGGATACGGGCACGGTTATTGTAGCGGCAGGGCCGCTGGCTTCGGACGCTCTTGCAGAAGATATACAGCGCGTTTGCGGCGGAAGCTTGAGTTTCTTTGATGCGGCGGCGCCAATCGTGACGGCCGAGAGCATTGACATGGACTGCGCTTTTACCCAGTCCCGTTATGACAGGGGCGGCGAGGATGATTACATCAACTGCCCTATGAATAAAGAGGAATACGAAACGTTTCATCGGGCACTTGTCAGTGCACAAAGTGCCGAGCTCCACGAGTTTGATAAGAAAAAAGATTTTTATGAGGGCTGTATGCCCATTGAGGTCTTGGCGGCTAGGGGGCTCGATACCCTGCGCTACGGCCCGCTTCGTCCCGTAGGTTTGCGGGACCCGAAAACAGGCCACAGACCCTGGGCAGTTTTACAGCTCAGGCGCGAGGATAGGTCCGGTCGCCTATTGAACTTGGTAGGTTTTCAGACCAACCTGAAGTTTCCGGAGCAAAAAAGAGTTTTTGGCTTGATACCGGCACTTAAAAACGCCGACTTTGCACGCCTGGGCGTGATGCACCGCAACACATTCATTGACTCCCCTCGGCTTTTAACGGCCGATTTTAGTTTTCGAGCGAGACCCGACCTTTTTTTTGCCGGGCAGATAACGGGCGTAGAGGGGTATATGGAATCCGCCGCCAGCGGTATCTTGGCAGGAATCAATGCCGCAAGGCTGCTCGAAAACCAAAAACCGATCGTGTTGCCGGTTGAAACCATGCTCGGCTCACTCGCAAAC